>JAZOWJ010000372.1:0-2669 GCA_045659125.1 Acutalibacteraceae bacterium | reverse complement strand
TGAAGGTGTTATTACTGTTTGTGATATCCCCTATAAAGAAGATGGGATCAAAAGCCATCTGTTTGACGCCTATTACCCTGAAAATGTAGCAGGGAAGCTTCCTGTTATAATCGATATTCATGGTGGCGGTTGGATGTATGGTTATAAAGAAATTAATAAATATTATAACATGTACCTTGCTTCACGCGGATTTACAGTATTCAGTCTGAATTATACACTTGCACCGCAAGGCAGTTATAAAACGCAGATAAAAGAATGCTTTGATGCATTTCATTACATAGAAAAGAATGCTGACAAATTTCCTGCTGATATGAATAATGTTTTTTTGACAGGTGACAGCGCAGGCGGTCATCTGGCTGCATTGTGCTGTGAAATCTTTGGTAGTGAAAAATTACCTGAAATATTTGATGTCACATTGCCATCTTTTAACATAAGAGCGGCTGCATTTACCTGTGGCGCCTTTTCGATGCCGAATATGCTTGCAGGACTCAAGGTGCCTCTTGCACAGGAATATGCGCGCTTTATTCTCGGCGACGATTTAAAGAATAAAGAGAAGAATTACTATTGCAATGCTACGCAGCTGCTTGCAGAATGTAAAATGCCTCCTATGTATTTATCCAGCAGCAAGCAGGATTTTATAGGAAGTGAAACTAAAAAATTCTGCAAAAAATTGGATGAATTACAGATTCCTTATACACTTCGCTTTTGGGATAAGGGCAAAGAGCATTCTTTGCCTCACGTATTCAACATCATTGAGCCCGGTTATCCTGAAAGCATCATTACAAATAACGAGATGACTGATTTTCTGAAGAAGCATATTATATGATTATTCATTGGCAAGTCTTTTTCTTAGTTTTTTCAGGCATTTTGTTTCAATTCGTGAAACATATGAACGTGAAATGCCTAAGATATTTCCGACTTCAATCTGTGTCATCGGTTCATTTCCATCCAGACCATATCGCATAGTGATAATCATCTTTTCTCTTTTATCCTTGATTTCAGTAACAAATTGTCGGACCTTGATGCATTCTGTTTTTCTGTTGATATCGTCAAAAATCGTATCATCAATATACAGAATATCCATTAGTGTCAATGGATTTCCTTCACCGTCAGTTTCAATCGGTTCGTCGAGTGAGATGTCATATTGACTTTTTTTCTGACTACGAAAATGCATCAGTATTTCATTCTCTATGCAACGTGCTGCATAAGTTGCAAGACGAACCCCTTTTTCAGGCTGAAATGTGTTAACGGCTTTTATGAGGCCAAGTGTTCCGATTGAAATTAAGTCATCCTGATCACAATCTGCTGCATAATATTTTTTGACAATGTGAACAACAAGACGCAGATTGTGCTCTATCAGTTTCTTTCTCGCATTTTCATTACCCGCTTGTTTTAGCTGAAGCAGTTTTTCTTCTTGCTTTGCGTTTAATGCAGGAGGAAAAATTCCAGGATTATCAATGTGCAAAGCAAACAGAACGAGCTTTGAGAAAATTAATGTAATAATATTTTGAATCATAAAAAAACACCTGCACCTTATCTTTTGAAACATGTATATGCTCTCAAAAAGATGTCCGTGCAGGTCCTTTTTTTATGAATTTTCTTTTGCAATTAAAAATGCGTATTGCTGTAGTTCTTCCATTGATTTCAATGTGCTCAACTCACGACGATATCTTGCGGCGCCGTGAAGACCCTTTGTGTACCACAATGCATGTTTTCTGACTTCACAAATGCCGTGTTTTTCACCGTTTCTGTCACAAATATCTTGTGCATGTCGTAAAAGAATCAGCATTCTCTCGGTGACAGGCGGATCAGGTAAGATTGTACCGTCTGTGAGGTATGCATTGATTTGTGAAAAAAGCCACGGTCTGCCGAGCGCTCCTCGACCAATCATGATGAAATCGCAGCCTGTTTCTTCATACATCTGTGCTGCCGATTTTATGTCAGTTATATCGCCATTGCCTATAACAGGTATAGATACAGCTTTTTTTACTTCGCGGATAATATTCAGATTTACAGGCGGACTATACATCTGATCTCTTGTCCTACCGTGAACGGTAACAGCAAAAGCACCATTTTGTTCTGCAATTACAGCCATTTCGACAGCATTCTGATGCTCTTGATCCCATCCTGCCCTGATTTTAACCGTGACCGGAATATCCACTGCATTGGATACTGCTTTTACAATTTGGCCGGCCAATGAAGGATTTCTCATCAAGGATGAACCGGCTCCACCTTTGGTCACCTTCGGAGCAGGGCAACCCATATTTATATCAATAAATTCAGGATAATATTTCAATGCATGGACAGCAGCCTGTGCTATGGTTTCAGGGTCATCACCAAACAGCTGAATGCCGGCAGGATGCTCATTTTTGTCCAGCAGCAGTAATTCGTCCGATTTCTTATCCTTCATCTGTATGCCCTTGGCGCTGACCATTTCACCGACTGTGTAAGCAGCTCCGAAGCCCCTGCAAAGTGTACGGAATGAGATATCTGCAACTCCTGCCATTGGCGCTAAAGCAGCAAATGCATCCAATTCAATATTACCAATATTCATGTTATTCACCATCTTAAAGAATTACTCTTATATTACCACATAAAATTATAAAAATAAAGTAGATTATTGAAAAGAATTATGCTATAATTTATAAAGGTTATTTTGAACTGAAATG
>JAZOWJ010000371.1:0-5606 GCA_045659125.1 Acutalibacteraceae bacterium | reverse complement strand
GTGTTTATTACCGATAACGAGGGTACGGAATTTGAGGGTGTGCTTGCAGGCACTGCCGACGGCAGGGATATTGAAATTCAATGGGCAGCCGTCAAGAGCCATCCGATGCTCGGTATTCTTTATTCGGAAAATAAAACCGTGCATTTCATTGAACGACCCGGTGCTGCAAATAATTGGTAAAGAAAATGGAGCTGTAGAAACTCAAGTTTTCTCACA
This sequence comes from Acutalibacteraceae bacterium, assembly GCA_045659125.1. Classification (GTDB taxonomy): domain Bacteria; phylum Bacillota; class Clostridia; order Oscillospirales; family Acutalibacteraceae; genus RUG806. Next base: position 5,390 of record JAZOWJ010000371.1, on the reverse strand, counting down.
GCTCCTTGATTATTTTATTAGCTTTCGTGGGTGCGGATATATATTTTCCCCAAAATTTTATAAATCGATTCAGAGAGGTTGTTCAACGGCTCAAGGAAATCCTCGTCATAAAGGGTTATCCATGTGTAGATGTGGCGGAAATAGCGGTTGAACGCATTGTCCGAGGACAGCTCATGGTTGGGTCTTTCACCCATGCGGGTAATGCCCATTGCAACGAGATCATCATACAATTCCTGTCTTGCCTTCATCCAAAGGTAGGGATGCTGCAGCTTGGAAAATTCCGATTTGCCGTTGGAGCATTTCCAGTATCTCCAGCATAATTCGGAGCGAAGTATCTGTGCGAGCTGCTCGTCGGTTTCAGCTTCTGCCTTGGCCTTTTCCCACAGCGCATCGCAGCGTGCAATGATTTCCTTTGTCATATTATGTAAATTTCTGCGTGAGGGTGTTTCGAGCTGCAGGTGGGAATAGCGGGTCACTGCGTGCTCGGTCATGATGTCAACAAATTCCTTGATATAAGTGCCGCCCGGACCGTAAACAGCGGTCACATAGCCGAGCATTTCCGCTTCAAAATCAAGATAAGGGTCCTGCATCAGCTTTGAAACAAGATAGGTTTTCATTTCACCGAATTCGGCATCACATTGGTCAATGTAGAAAACACCCTGCTCGTAGATGCCCTTGACATTGTGCTCATAAAAAATCTGCACATTTCTCTGCAGCACACCGAAGTTTGGGTGGATGTTGACCGATTCATCGCAGTTGAGCGAATAGTTCCAGATATAAAGGCGGTCGCACAGCTGGCTCCATTCCCTGAGGTCCTTCATGAATGCAACATTTTTCTTGCAATCCGCATCATCAAGGGTATGGCCGAAGCAGCATTCAATGGAGCAAAGGCGCACAATCACATTGTCATCGGGCACAACCTTCGTCGGTGCCTGACGGGTGTACTGATAAGCAAATGTGTCAAAGGCTATGTTGCTGTAATCCCCTGCAGCACACACACGCCTTGCAATTTCGTTGACAAAGGTAATCATCGTGCCTGCAGGGGAGCCGTTTGCCTTGTCGAGCGCCTTGCAATTTTTGCATTTGCAGTATTCGCCGTTGTCTGCCTGTGTGACAGACACAATCTGAATGCTTTCGGCAGGGTCATGCTGCTCGGCGAGCATGGCAAGAATTTCGTTGGTGACAATGGTTTTTACATCCTCATTTGTCAGACAAAGCTGGGTGTCCTTGCGTTTTCCGTCCACAAGAGCAAAATATTCGGGATGCTCGTCAAAATAAACCGAGGGCTTGCAGTAGCGGTTGACAAGGGTGTGACTTGAGCCGCCGAGATAGGTGACCGCACCGCCCTGCTCGGCAGACAGCGATTTGTAAATGCCGCCTGTTTGTCCGTTTGCAAGTGCAAATTCGGGATCACGCGAGCTTTTGGTGTCGGTTTCGGTGTATTCAAAGAACGGAGTGTAGGTTACATCGATGTTATCGGGTACGAGCAAGGATGGGTTGTCGGGCACAACAATCACCTTATCCTCATACCAATGACAGCCGCAGTATTTTTCAAGAAATGCATAAATGCCGTTGATGGTGCCGTGGTTGCCCACACCGTTGATGATGAGTGCATTTTCTTCACGGTACAGCACATAGCTGCCGTCGGTGTCATTTTCAAATTCCGTTTCGGCAAGGGCTGTAGCGCCGACGGACAAGGCAAATGAATCAGCCTTTTCATTGTCTGTGACAATGGCAATATCTCCTGATGTGATTTGGTCAAGATAATATTTCAGCCTTTGCGCTGCGTAGCTGTCGGTGACGGACGGATTTTCTGCAATCACAATCACGGCATCCTTGATTTTCGGTTGTGCTTCGGCTGCACCTGCCGTCACGGCAAGGCAAAGCACAAACAGCAGGCTTAACAGGGTACAGGCAAGCTTTTTCATAAACATTCCTCCCGATGTGTTGAAAAATCTTTATTCTTTAATTATATAAGCTTTTATTACATAAGTAAACAAGGCAAGTGCAACAAAAAACAGTATAAATCTTTGTTGAAAATAAATGAAACTTGCCGTGCCGTCGAAAAAGGATAGAAAACCGAAATGCAGTATGCTATAATGACTGCATTCCAATATAAAAAAGGAGAAAAGAAATATGAAAAAAACAATTTCTGTTTTGCTTGCGGTGCTCCTGATGTGCACCTGCCTTGTGCCTGCAGGGGCTTCTTCCGTGTGGGATGCAGTCTGGGCTGATAGCGAAGAAGCTGCAAGAGGCATTATCATGCAGCCGGGTGCTGACGAAACACAGCGCAATTTTTCATGGTATACGGCTGCGGATGTAACCACCTGCAGTGTGCTGCTTGACGACGAGCCCACCATGACGGATGCCGCCGTTTTTAACGGCACTCTGATTGATTCTTATCAGGGCGACAAGGTTGCCAAGGTGACCGTTTCCGACCTTGCTCCCGGCGAAACCTATTATTATACCTGCGTTTCGGGTGAGCAAATGAGTGCGGTTTATTCCTTTGAAACCGTGGAAGCAGACAGCTTTTCGGCACTTTATCTCTCGGATATTCACATTTCGGGTGACAGCAGAGATGCTGTCAAGGAAACTGCTTACATGTTTGCGGACCTGCTTGCGGATGCAAATGCCCGTGCCGATATCAATATGATTCTTTCGGCAGGTGACCAGGCCTCTGACGGTCTTCGTGCGGAATATGAGGGACTGACCTTCTCACCGCTTTCCCGTTCTCTGTCTTTTGCAACCACCATCGGCAACCATGACCGCAAGGGTGTGGATTACCGTTATTTTACCAATCTTCCCAATGAAAACGAGGGCGTCATCAGCTCCTATCAGGGCGGAAACTATTATTTCGTCAAGGGCGATGTTCTGTTCTTGTGCCTTGATTCCAACAATGCAAGCGGCTCGGATCATTATCGCTTCATCAAAAATGCGGTCAATGACAATCCTGACTGCAAATGGCGCGTTGCGATGATGCATCACGACCTGTACGGTGCAACCATTGAGAGCAGAGAAAGTGAAAACGACCTGCTTCGTCTGCTGTATTCTCCCATTATGGATGAATTCAATATTGACCTTGCACTGCTTGGTCATTCCCATCACTATTCTGTTTCGGATGTGGTTTACAACGGCAAGAGTGTTGCTGCGGTTGAAAACGGCGGCACAATCGAAAATGCACAGGGCACGGTTTACATGGTTTCTGCTTCTGTCAGCAGACCGCGTGACGAGGAAGGCGAGATTCCCTACGGTGATCTGATTGCCATCGGCATGGATAAATACACAGATCGTCTTTACAATATTATCGATTTTTCTTCCGATGCCATCACCGTTACCACCTATGAAGTAGGCAGTGACGAAGTGCATGCCAATTTCACATTGACAAAAACAGAGGATTACGAAGCCCCCGCTTTCAGCTTCTTCAGAAAGCTGTTTGCAAAGCTTGTGAATTTTATCGGCTCTGTTTATGCCGTTTTTAATAACATCGGCGTGTTTTCCGATTTAAAAGAGGATGGCTTTGATGTGCCGTTCTTTGGTGCGATTTTTTAAGGAATCAGGAGAAATAATCAATGACTGCGATGAAATTTATTCGTTATTTCCTTGCATTTGCAATGGCAGGGTATTATCTGTTTAATTACACCTTCAACAATTATGCTTACCCTGCACTCAGCCGTGAGGGTGCTTATGTGTTCTGCTATTTTGTCGGCAACGAGGTCGAAGAGCAGCGCCTGCACATGGCTGTCAGCACGGACGGCTATCATTTCAAGGCACTCAACAACAACGAGCCCGTTATTGAGCAGACCCTCGGCACGGGCTGTGTGCGTGACCCGTATATGTTCAAGGGTACGGATGAAAACGGCAAGGATTGCTACTTCATCATCGGCACGGATATGAATGCGCTCGAGGGCTGGACCTCCAACCATTGCCTGATCACATGGCGCTCTTACGACCTTGTGAACTGGATCGATGAAACTGTGATTGATATACGTCAGTTTGCAGGCTTTGAGCACACCAACCGTGCGTGGGCACCGCAGGCCATCTGGGATGAAGAAAAACAGATGTATATGGTCTATTGGGCAAACTCCACCGTGGAAAATGACACCGCAGGCCATTATTATGCCTATTCAAGGGATCTCAAAACCTTTGAAACCGAGCCGCAGGTGCTCTACGGCAGATGGAATGAGCTTGATCCCGAAACAGGGGAAACAAGAAATGTGCAGTGCATCGACGGCGATATCATTTATAACGAGAAGGACGGATATTATTATCTGTATTTCAAGGAAGATCTCACGCAGAAAATCGCTTATGTCCGTTCCGAATCCCTTACAGGTCCTTACAACACCGATTACACCATTGTTTCTCTCAACTATTGGGGTGTTGAGGGCAGCTCCATGTATCGCATCAACGGCACGGATGCATGGATGATGATTATGGACGAATACGGTCAGGGCTCCTTCTTCGCACAGATGACGAGAGATTTTGAAAGCTTCCGTCAGGTGCAGCGCTCCTCTTATGCACTCGATCAGCTGCGTCCCCGTCACGGCTCGGTCGTGTCGATCACGGAAGAAGAATATTATAAGCTCGTCGATACCTTCGGCATACAGAAATAAAGACATGAAAAATCCTCCTGCAGCTTGATTACTGCAGGAGGTGTTTTTACTTTATAGGAACTGCGTTTCCATAAAGCAAAAAATATTATATTGGTTATTTGTCGGTTTTGTCGGTGTCCTTTTCACGGTCTCTTCTGAGGCGCTCAAAGGGTCTTTCTTCCTCTTCCGCGGGCTCTTCCTTGGGCAGAATTTCAATCTTGACCGAGCAGATTCTGCGTTCTTCGACTTCGGTGACCGTGAAGTGCAGGTTTTCGTAATCGAACACCTCACCGCCCACAGGCAGATTCTTCAGCTGATACAGCACAAAGCCTGCAACCGTGTCATAATCACCTTCGGGAATTTTGACACCCACAAGATCATCCAGCTCATCAATGGATGTGCTGCCGTCCACATCGAAGGTGGTTTCGTTGATCTGATTGATGTCCTCTTCCTCGTCGAAGTCATATTCGTCGCGGATGTTGCCGACAATGGATTCAAGCAGGTCCTCAAGGGTGACAATACCTGCCGTGCCGCCGTACTCATCAACAACCACGGCAATCTGAATGCGCTGGTCTGTCATTTCACGGAACAAACCGCCGCAGGGCTTGCTTTCGGGCACAAAAAACGGTGCACGCATAACCTGACGGGGGGTGATGCCCTCGGGCAGAGAGCCTGCAATGTATTTGATAAGGTCTTTTACATACAGAATGCCGACGATGGAATCAAGGTCATCCTCGTAAACGGGGATTCGTGAATAACCGCTTTCAACGAGTGTTTCACGAAGCAGCTCATCAAGCGGCT
>JAZOWJ010000370.1:0-30404 GCA_045659125.1 Acutalibacteraceae bacterium | reverse complement strand
CTCATACTGTTCTCCTGTTACACAAAAAGCACCCTTGTGCGGGGTGCTTTTGCTGTTTTAGTCTTCAAAATCGGGGATTTCGACGGGGATACCGCCCTTTTCGGCGGATTCGTGTGCAAGAATACCGGGCAGGGACATCTGAATTGCAAAGTCAACATCCAGCGTCGGCTGCTCGTTGTTTTTCAGGCAACGGATGAATTCCTTGACCATCTTGCCGTCTGCACCGCCGTGTCCGTCTTTGCTTTCACCTTCGTAAGCGGAATTGACGGGAATTTCGATCTTCTTGGAGAATGTACCGGGAATGGACTGCAGGTTTGCATAAGAATAGGCATTGTCCACAATATCAAGTCTGCCGGTTTCGATCTGTCCCTTTGTGCCGCAAAGACGGAAGTTATGGTCATAAGAGGTGTAAGCACCGAAGGACACAAGAATACGGATGATGGCACCCTTGGCGGTCTTCATCAGTGCGGCACCCGTGCCCTTGATGTCGGGGGTATAGGGATTATAAAGCTTGTCGGACTCGAAGCAGGTGACGCTGACACAACGGTCATCCATGACATAAAGCAGGGGGCCGAGCTCATGGGTCAGATATTTGATGGCAGGATTGGTTCTTCTCCAATGGCCTTCGGGATAGTTGTCGGGTGCAAATTCCTCGGGATCGAGTGCGTGCAGATATTCAGCTTCCGCATACACAACATCACCGAACAGACCCTCCTCACGCATCTTCTTCCAGGTTTCGATAAATGCCCAGAAGCAGCAGTTTTCGGCTGCCATATAAATGAGCTCGGGATGCGAACGGACACACTTTTTGAGAATGCGGGCCTCCTCAACGGAATTGACGGACGGAATCTCGCTGAGAACGTGCTTGCCTGCTTCAAAAGCCTTGACAACGATGGGCACATGATAGATGGCCTCGGTTGCAACAATCACGGCATCGATGTCCGTCTTGAGCATTTCGTCATAATCGGAGAACTGCATCGGGGTGCAGTTGCCCGTTTCGCTGAGCTCTTTATAGCCGGATGCCAGAATTTTGGGATTGTGGTCGCAAACGGCAGTCAGCTCCACATTGGGAATACCGAACAGATTCACGGCAATGGCAGTGCCTCTGCCCAAGCCGACAACACCAACCTTGATTACCTTTTCACTCATGGTTTTATACCTCTCTTTTAATACATTTTTTCAATAACTTCCATCAGAACGGATTTTTTATACTCCGTTTCCGATGCAGCCTGCGTATGCACAATGTACTGTTTCAACGCCCACAACACCTTGTTCACATCCGCTTTTCTTGTTTTCATATGCAGAGTTAAAGCATCCGCTACAGTTTCCGTATGCAAACCCTTGACAAATGCGTGCAGATATGATTTGGGTGCATCACAGGCAAATGCATTTTCAACGATATCTTTCAACACATCAAGAAACGAACGGAAAACCTTATGTTCGCTGACACCTGAAAAATCGGAACAAACAAAGTCACACAATAAAGCAAACGAATCCTGCGTAAGTTGTTCTTTTTGCGGATAATCGGCAAGCAGGTCTGCTTTTACCGTGTCAAGATATGCAATGCAACGATTCTGTGCACACATTTAACAACACTCCTTTTTATTCCTGAAAACAGTATACAAAAACAACCGCAGAATTTCAATATGCAAAATTAAAAATACAGAAAAAGCACACCGCAAAAGCGATGTGCCGATAACTTATCAGATTTTGTAGCCTCTGCTGATCAATTCCTGAAATGATTTCTCATCACCATGTGCTGCAGCTTGTTTCAGCCAATATATTTCTTTAAGTTCATCATAACCAAGAGGCACAGGTCCATACCCAAGATTTTCCGTATTTACAAATTCACTATACCCAAAGGCAAGATCTTTCATTGCCTCCACATTCCCCTGTTTGGCAGAACACTCATACCAATATTCTGCTCTTTCAGCATCATGTTTTTCAACTGAATATAATAATCCCAACCAATATTGTGCAAAAGCATTGCCATTATTTGCAGGCACTGCGTATGCTTGCCATCTCAATTCATTATGTTCTTCATCCGTCATCCCCGCCTCAAAAGCTTGATTTAAACGTGCTTGAGCTCGAGGATCTCCCATATCCGCACCAATAACATCTTCCAATGATAATTTCGGTTTTTTAAAGAAATCAAACAATCCCATTTATTTTGCTCCTTATCTGTTTTTGTAAGTCGGGCAATCCTTATAATATTCGCCGTAATCGACCTTACACTTACTTTTCACTTCAGTTTCAGAGATATTTCTGCGACAAAGCTTGCAAATATAGTTTCCCTGTGATGCAGCCCAGCCTGTTGATTCATAATCAAGATACGGACATCTTGCCATTTCTTTTTCCTCCAACTTCATTTACTTTTTGAGATTTTCTTCTCGATTTTTATTATATGACAATTTGTCATATTTGTCAAGATAAAATATGACATAATGTCATTGGGTGATGTTATGCAGAACAGGTTAAAGGAATTACGCAAATCAAAAGGGCTTACACAGGTTTCCTTACAGATGCAAACAGGAATTGAACAGGCTTTACTTTCAAAATTTGAAAGCGGCGACCGCATTCCCCCAACGGAAACACTTCTGCGATTGGCTGAATTCTACAATGTGAGCATTGACTACATCCTGTGCCGCACCGACAAGCCCGAAGTGAATATGTAAAAAAGCACACCGCCGTAAAATGCGATGTGCTTTTTTAGTGTGCTTAATAAGGATATGTTCAATGATCCGCTGTTCCCGAATGAACTGAACTGCAGTCTACTTGAAATAAACAACAATATATGCTACAATGCGCTTATCGAACAAAATGCCGGAGGTAACACGGTATGTATAATTTTTTTGTTGACAAATATGCCCGTACGGACAACAGCTTCACCATCAGCGGTAAGGACCACAACCACATCTGCAATGTTCTGCGCATGCAGATCGGTGACACCTTTCTTGTCAGCTGTGAGGGACACAGCCATCTGTGCAGACTTTCGCAGGCAGACAATGAGTCTGTTATTGCTGAAATTGTTGAAGAGGACTACCGCAACACGGAGCTGCCCGTGCTCTTTTTTCTGTTTCAGGGCTTGCCCAAGGCAGACAAGCTGGAGCTGATTATTCAGAAAACAGTGGAACTCGGTGTGGCGGGTATTATTCCCGTCGAAATGAGCCGCAGTATCGTAAAATTGGATGACAAAAAGAAGAAGCAGCGCAAGGAGCGTTGGCAATCCATTGCCGAAAGTGCCGCCAAGCAGAGCAAGCGCAATGTGATTCCCGAAGTGTTTGACGTGTTGAGCTACAAGCTCGCCATGCAAAAGGCAAAGGAAATGGATTTATTCCTTGTGCCGTATGAAAACGAGCGCGGTATGGCGGAAACAAAAGAAGCCCTTGCCAAAATCAAACCCGGCATGAAGGTCGGTATTCTCATCGGGCCCGAGGGCGGCTTTGACGACAAGGAAATCACCCTTGCACGGGAAGCAGGTGCCATTGTTGTTTCGTTGGGTGAACGCATACTGCGTGCGGAAACCGCAGCCATCACCGCCGTTGCCATGGGGATGCTGTATGTTGAAATGAATGCAGAGGGTGACGAACAGTGAAAGATTTACCGCTTGCATTTGAAGCAAGAATGAAAAGCCTGCTCGGTGAGGAAGAATTCAAGTCTTATGCGGATTCGTTCAACGAAAATGCCGTCAAGGCCTTTCGTGTGAATACGGAAAAAATATCGGTTGAAGAATTTGAGAAAATTGCACCTTTTGCCAAAGAGCGTATTCCCTATGCAGAAACAGGGTTTTATCTTGATATTGACAAAATCGGCAACCATCCGTTCCACCATGCAGGTATGATCTATGTGCAGGATCCGGGTGCCATGGCACCTGCAGAGTGCCTTGAAATCCAACCTGATTGGTGCATTTTAGACATGTGTGCCGCACCGGGCGGTAAAAGCAGTCAGCTGCGCAACAAGCTCGGCGAGGACGGGGTGCTGATTTCCAATGAAATCATCCGTTCGCGCTGTAAAATCCTGACGGGCAATATAGAGCGCATGGGCTTTCGCAACACCGCCACCACCTGCCTTGACCCTGCCCGTATCGCACAGCTTTTCCCCGAAGCATTTGATATGATCATGGTGGATGCGCCCTGCTCGGGCGAAGGAATGTTCCGCAAGGATGATATTGCCATCGACGAATGGAGCGAAGAAAATGTTCTGCACTGTGCCGAGCGACAGCAGATGATTTTAGAGCATGCCGCAACTGCACTGAAGCCGGGCGGCTATATCGTTTATTCCACCTGCACATTCTCGCTTGAAGAAAATGAAATGACGGTCGATGCCTTTTTGCAGGCACACACGGATTTTGCGTTGATTCCCGTGCGTGATGCTGTTAAGAAGCACACTTCGGACGGCATTCATTTTGACGGCTGCAGGTGCAAAAACATAAGTGATACACGCAGATTTTATCCCCACAAAAGCCGCGGTGAGGGGCAATTCATGGCAGTGCTGCACAACACAAGAGAAAGCATGCTGCAGACTGCATATCAAAAAAAACCGACCGCAAAAATCGACCGTGTTGTCACGGATTTTCTGAATGATACCCTTGCAGAATTCGACCCGACACAGGTCAGCATCTACAACGGAAATCCCGTTTATGCCGCACCTGCAATTGTACCCGAAAGGGTTGCGTTTTCCTGCGGTGTCACCATCGGTGAGGTCAGAAAGAATTACCTTCAGCCGCATCATCAGTTCTTTATGGCAATGGGCACGCAGTTCAAAAGGCAGATTGACCTATCCCCCGACAGCGAGGCACTCGAAAAATACCTGCACGGTGAGGAGATTGCCGTGGATTGCGACAATGGTTGGGCTGTTATCACCACCTGCGGCTGCACTGTCGGCGGTGTCAAGGTCACCAACGGCCGCGCCAAAAACCACTACCCCAAGGGCTTACGAAAATTGAAATAAACCGCAATCCGCAGCTCGTTTGACCGTCAGGTCAATATCGTTTGCCGCAGGCAATATCATTGATACGAAGCATCATATCGTTTGAACGAAGTTCAATAACGTTAAAAAGCACACCGTAATGGTGTGCTTTTTCTTTGTATTCACTGTGCTGAGCGCAGGGGGTGGATGCTGCCGTCGGGCAGGCGCAGAAGCAGGTGGCACATTTCATCAATGCCGATGACCTCGCCTTTGATTTTCTCGTCTCCCTGTTGTGCGGTCATTTCTTCATGCAGGCCCAGCAGCCTTGCGGAATATTCCGATATAAATTCCTTTTGCAGCAGGTTGCGATAGTAGTAAAGCAGTTCATTGGCGATTTCTGCAATCAGGCGGTTTTTAATCTGTCCGTTTTCGTTGCCGAGTGTGGTTGCAATTTCCGTCAGCTCCGTCGGAAAGCCGCCTGCAGGCTCACTCAGATTGATGCCGATGCCAACAACCGCCCATTCGACTTCCCTGCCATCCTTCGACAGATGTGCCTGTGTGAGAATGCCGCCTGCCTTCTTTTTGTTCAGGTAAATATCATTCACCCATTTAATCTGCGGTGTCAGCCCCGTGACCTTTTCAATCGCCTTTGCTGTGCTTACGGCCGCCATGGTGGTCAGCAATGTGCAATCCTGCGGTGAATAGGTCGGACGCAACAGAAAGCTCATATAAATGCCGGTGCCGTCGGGTGAGAAAAAGCTCCTTCCCTTGGTGCCTCTGCCGTTTGTTTGCGCCTCGGCAATGAGCAGGGATATTTCCGTTTCCCCCTGCAGTGCACGCCTTTGCATTTCCGTGTTGGTGGAGTCAATACACTCCACCGTTTCTATTTTTATATCCTTTGCTGCAGCAGAAAGATATTGTCTTATGATTTTTTCATCTGCGAATTCCCGCAACGCCATCACCTCTTTATGCTGTATTGTAGCACGGAAAAGAAATAAATACAATATACAAAAAAAACGCAACACCCGAACAAGCATTGCGTTTTGAATGATATTTAACCGTATGCAATCAAGCGTTGCCGCCGAACATTGCAAGCAGGAAGCCTGCTGCGATTGCAGAGCCGATAACGCCTGCAACGTTGGGACCCATTGCGTGCATGAGCAGGAAGTTTTTGGGATTGTACTTTCTGCCTTCGTTCTGTGCAACACGGGCAGCCATGGGAACAGCAGAAACGCCTGCTGCACCGATAAGGGGATTGACCTTACCGCCTGTGATAACATAAAGAAGCTTACCGAGCAGAAGACCGCCGACAGTGGAGAAGGCAAATGCAACAAGACCGAGAATAACGATCTTGATTGTGCCCAGCTGCAGGAAGGTCTGACCGTTTGTGGTTGCACCGACGGTGAGACCGAGCATGATGGTGACAATGTTCATGAGTGCGTTCTGTGCTGTGTCGGAAAGTCTGTCAACAACACCGCATTCCTTGAACAGGTTACCGAGCATGAGGAAGCCGAGCAGCGGAGCAACAGAGGGAAGAATGAATGCGCAGATAACAAGAACAACCACGGGGAAAACGATTTTTTCCACCTTGGAAACCTGACGAAGCTGCTTCATTTCGACCTTGCGTTCTTTTTCGGTTGTAAGAGCCTTCATGATGGGAGGCTGAATGAAGGGAATCAGTGCCATGTAAGAATAAGCCGCAACAGCGATGGGGCCAAGCAGATGACCTGCAAGCTTACCTGTGAGGAAGATTGCGGTCGGGCCGTCTGCACCGCCGATGATGGCGATGGATGCTGCTTCATTGGGCTCAAAGCCGAGCAGAATAGCAATAACGAAGGCAACATAAATACCAAGCTGCGCTGCTGCACCGAGCAGAAGCGACATGGGGTTGGAGAGCAAGGGACCGAAGTCGGTCATACAGCCGATGCCAAGGAAGATAATACACGGGAAAATACTGGACTTAACACCTGCATAAATCAACCGCAGAACACCGGAATCATACCAATGTGCGCCCTCAACGATGTTTGATGTATCCATCAGTCCCGTGGGGTCGTCCATAAGACCTGCACCGGGAAGGTTGGCAAGAAGAATACCGAAGGCGATGGGAACAAGAAGCAGGGGCTCGCATTTTTTTGCAATTGCAAAATACAGAAGCACAAAGGACACAAGAATCATAACAAGATTCTGCCACAGGAAGGTGCCGTCTGCAAACAATGCATGAAAGCCCGAGGATTCCCACAAGCCGACAAGGACATCCTGAATCATTTCCATTTTAAGAATACTCCTTTTTCTGATTTATACTTTCGGGAATCAAATTACAACAAGAACATCATCCGTGTTAACGGTTGAGCCCTTGGAAACAAGAAGCTGCTTTACGGTACCGTCGCAGGGAGCAACGATGTCGTTTTCCATTTTCATGGCTTCGAGAATCAGAAGCACATCACCGGTCTTGACAGCCTGACCGACAGTTACGTTGACACTGAGAATTGTGCCGGGCATGGGGGAAGGAACCTTTGTGCCGTCGCCTGCAACGGGAGCTGCTGCGGGAGCTGCGGGAGCTGCGGGGGCTGCTGCAACGGGTGCTGCAACGGGAGCTGCAACAGGTGCTGCATCAGCAACAGAAAGAAGAACTGCGTCCTGTTCAGTGACGTCAACCTCGTAATTTTTACCGTTCAAAGTAACAACATACTTCATTTTTATTTATCCTCCATCAGTTTAATTGACTTGAAAGAAAGTCTGTTCAGCGGAATACCGCTCTTGTCGGACACAATGGCCATGATGATTGCGGCTGTTTTTTCGTCGGTATCAACAAGCTCAATTTCGCCCTGATTCATGCCGGCAGGCATCGGAACCCCTGCAGGTGCAGCAGCGGGGGCTGCTGCGGGCTGTGCAGCTACGGGAGCAGCTTTTTTATTCTTTTTGTTTGCAGCGCTTTCAATTGCTCTGATAAGCTTGGAAACAAGAATAATCAGAAGTGCAATCACCGCAAGAATTGCAATAACGGTTGTGATACCGATCAAAGAAACTGCAAGTGCATCGGTGATAGGCATTTTAAAATCAAACATTCCTGCTTACCCCCTTACACTTCTCTGATGGTGTATGTAAAGGTGTTCTTTGCTTTTTCGTCGCGCTTGTCGAAGAATGCTTCTGCCTGTGCGGGGAATGCAATGTAGGAAAGAACATCCTCATCGCTCTTTGCCTTGCTGCCGATTTCTTCCTTTGCCTTTTCGAAATAGGGCTCAAGGGTATCAGCAAAACGGCAGGTGATGGGAGTTTCGTCGCCGAGAATCTTCTTTGCAAGCTCTGCGTTCACTTCGCCGGGAGCCTTGCCGTAGGAGCCGAGGAAATAGTTCTTGATTTCCTTGGAAACGTTCTTGTAGCGTTCACCTGCAAGCACATTCTGTGTTGCCTGCACGCCGACCATCTGGCTCATGGGAGTGACAAGCGGCGGATAACCGAGGTCTTCACGGACTCTGGGTACTTCAAGAAGCACCTCTTCAAACTTATCAAGCTTGCCTGCTGCGGTGAGCTGGGCGACAAGGTTGGAAAGCATGCCGCCGGGAACCTGATAAGACAGAGCATCGGTATCGGTTGCAAGAACAACGGGATTCAAAAGACCGCTTTCAAGTGCCTTTGCACGGACGGGCTTGAAGAAATCGTTGATCTTCTTGAGAGAATCCATGTTGACATCAATTTCATAGCCCTGCTGCTTGAGAGCATAAACAAGGGTTTCCGTGGGGGGCTGAGATGTACCGCCCGAGAAGCAGGAAATTGCAGTGTCGATCACGTCTACGCCTGCTTCAACTGCCTTCTGCAGTGTGAGAGCACCGAGGCCTGTGGTGGAATGGGTGTGCAGAACAACGGGAAGCTTGACCTCTGCCTTGATTGCCTTAACAAGGTCATATGCTTCCTGCGGACCCATGATGCCTGCCATATCCTTGATGCAGATGGACATAACGCCCATCTTTTCCATTTCCTTTGCAAGCTTGACATAGCTTTCAAGAGAGTGGATGGGGGAAAGGGTGTAGCAGATGGTGCCCGAGGGATGGCCGCCGTTTTTCAGCGTTTCATCAACAGCAACCTCAATATTGCGAAGGTCATTGAGTGCGTCGAAAATACGGATGATGTCGATACCGTTTTCGATGGATTTTTTGACAAATGCTCTTACAACGTCATCGGGATAATGCTTGTAGCCAAGCAGATTCTGACCGCGAAGCAGCATCTGCAGCTTTGTGTTGGGGCAAGCCTTGCGGATCTTGCGAAGTCTTTCCCACGGATCCTCGTTCAGATAACGAAGGCAGGAATCGAAGGTGGCACCGCCCCAGCATTCAAGGGAATAGTAGCCTGCCTTGTCGAGCTCGGCAAGAATGGGCTCAAATTCGTCAAAGGACATTCTTGTTGCAATCAATGACTGGTTTGCGTCACGAAGGATTGTTTCGGTGAATTGTACTTTCATTTTAACACTCCTGATGTAATATTTTTTCACAGTAGCACACTACTGCGCATGTTTGCATTGCAGAAAAATTCCACAAATTACACTATTATACAGTATACATGAAAAGGCCGACAAATGCAACATCTTTTGCACCTAATTCAAATCTTTAAATACTTTGCCTATTTTTCCGACCGCCACAGCTTTTATTTGTTCAATCTGCAACAAAAACAGGCATTTTGCAGCCCCTGTAAAATCGAAAAAAACGGTTATTGTGCGAATTTAAAAAAAACACTGCCCATGAGCAGTGTTCTTTTTATTGGCTTTATTCGGTGGCTTTAAAATTGTAAACAGGTCTGATGTGTGCAATAATTTCTGCGGTAGGCTGAATGTTTGCAACGATCTCATCCATATTTTTGTAGGCCATGGGTGACTCGTCAAGTGTTGCAGCATTCACACAGGTGGTGTAAATGCCAGCCATCTGCCGTTCGTATTCCTCCATGGTAAGACTTTCAAAGGCGGTTGAACGGGACATCAGGCGGCCTGCACCGTGGGGTGCTGAATAATTCCATTCGGCATTCCCCTTTCCGATGCAAATCAGGCTGCCGTCACGCATATTGATCGGAATCAACAGCTTTTCTCCGTCCCCGGCTGAAACCGAGCCCTTGCGAAGAATCATCTCATCCACATCAATATAGTTATGGATGGTCTGAAATGCATCAACAGCCGTAAGACCTGTTAATTGAAGCAGAATTTCTGCCATCTTTTCGCGGTTTCGCTTTGCAAACTCCTGACAAATACGTATGTCATGCAGATAATCCTCCATAAACGAGCCGTACAGGAAGCAAAGCTCATCCGGCATTGTCGGCTCCTTGGCTTTCCATTCCTTATCAAGCTGCTTCAGGGTTGACTGAATTTCTTTTCTGCGCCCCTGCTGCTTGTAGGTGCGGATGATTTCCTCACGCTGTCTGAAATACTCCTCCTTGCCGAGATTCAGGTCAACTGCAATGCTTTGATAATATTCCGCGACCTGCGTGCCGAGATTACGGCTGCCTGAATGGATAATCAGATATTTATTCCCCTCATCATCGGCATCAATTTCAATAAAATGATTGCCGCCACCCAGGGTACCGAGGCTTCGCTCCAGTCTTTTGGAATCCTTGAGGGCTCTGTAGCAGCGCAGACGGGTTAAATCAAAGCGCTCCTGTCTGCCTTCCCATACATTTCTTCCGCAGGGAATGGTGTGTGCTGCTGCATCAAAGCGTTCAAAATCAATATCGACCTTGCCCAAAAGCACGGTATACATACCGCAGCCGATATCCACACCGACCATATTCGGAACAACCTTGTCAACAATGGTCATGGTGGTGCCGATGGTGCATCCCTTTCCTGCATGCACATCAGGCATAATGCGGATTTTTGAATTTGCAAAGGCCTCCTCGTTGCAAACGGCTTGAATCTGCTCAAATGCAGTAGGCTCCAATGTATCTGTGTAGCAAATGGCAGTGTTGAAGCTGCCGACAATATCAATCATTGTTATTCTCCTTTCAAAGCAGGGAAAAACAACTCCCCTGCTATTATGCAACTATTTTTTCATAACGCTCTGCCCCCAGCACCTCCAGCATAAACGCATAGGGTGTCATTGCAGCAAGGCTGCCTTCGGCAACCTGCGAAAACAGAACGGGCGAGCAGCCTGATACAAGCACAACACCCTGCTCATTTTTGGAAACGGGCTGCTGACGGTTTCGGCTTGCAACATTCCAGAATACGATTTCAGGCAACGAATAGCCTGCGGCTTCGTATTTCTTCTTTGCGTTTCTGAAGTTTGTTTCTGTTGCATTTTTCACGCAGGCATTGAACTCCATATCGGAGATGATAATCAGCTTTTCAGGCAGCTCCGATTGGGGCAGCTTGTTGCTGACTGCAGCGTGCAGCACAAGGTCAAAAACCGATTCCAGATTGGTGTCTGCTATTTTATTAAAGGAACATACATATTGCAGTCTTTCAGCAAAGGTCTTGCCCTTGATTTCGATGAGCTCGGGCTCACTTGAAAATTCAATAAAGTGGTTTTTGAAAGCACCCGTGTTGTGCTCTGCAAAATAAAGGCCGAGCGACAATGCAACCGCAGCAGGCATGGGATTGGCATCCCAATACATCGAAGCGGATGTGTCAATCACAGCCAATGCATTCGACATGCTGCCAAAATCGGGCAGAGCTTTCCATGTGGCATTGAGGGTCTTTTTTTCCTCTTCGGTCACATTTCTCATAAATGAGCGATGACCGCCATACCAATGCGCTGTCAAAAAGGGCTGCACAAGCTCATAAGGTGCAAGTGTGGATGCGTGCAGCGTTGCTTTGCCGTCTGCAGCGGCATCTATAAAGAGATTGTAACGCTCGGCATCGTTGCGCAGAAACGCACTGCGATACTTGAACAATGCCTTGGACGGCTGCTTTTCGTACTCGAAGGTATAATCGCGTTCACGCAGATTATTTTCGATAATACGGATATGTGCACGCAGTCGGCTCAGCATCTTACGATAGTTCTTTTCGTCCATGTTAAGAAAGCGTGCAATTTTCTTTGCATTGCGGATGGTGTCTGCGTTGGATGCATTGACAGAGGGCAGCCACTTGCCGAGCAAGGACACCTCACCGTCCTGCTCCATCGAGCGCAGGTCTTTTTGCAGTTGTTCACGAATCAAGGCAAGCATTTCTTTTTCAACGGGGGTATCAAGCAACACATGCAGGTCATCAAAGCGACCATATTCAGATATGTATGCAAGATTTTTGCGAACGGTTTCGGGGGCGTTAAAAGCAAGCCAGCGCAGGCTCACACGGAATACCCTGCGTTCACCGAGACCGCCGCGGATATCACGCGCAAAGAACAGAAGCTTTGTGGCAATATCCTGATTTTCCGCAAATGCACGCATAAAACGAATTGTGATTTCTTCGTCACTTCTGCGACGGATGGCACCGACGGTTGCAAACAGATCCAGGCAATCCGATTCGGTTGTTTTCAGGGTTACAGCACCGTTCTCGGTGAAGGCTTTGTTTGATTCCTGTTTCAGATATTGCAGCATAAAGCACTCTCCTTTTTACTTATTTCAGAATATTGGGTAAAAAAATGTAACAAGGTGCCAATTTTGATAAGGTTCAGATTTCTCCTATCCTATTCAGTCATTCTTCTTTTTGCTGTATGCACCTTTTCAAGACGCATTTCAAAGCTTAACCTCCGACTGTGAAGCTTCACAATATCGGCATTCAGAGCCATGGCTTTTGCTGTCAGCGTCTTTCCTGTTCTGCTGCTGCAGAACCGCAAGGCACATTTTTTCGAGCAAAAAATAAAGTTACAATTACTTCAATCTGCATGGGTTGCTGTCTGTGCCTTTCATGCTCACATTGTACTGCCAAATTCTTCCGTTATCACGGAAAAAAAGCTGCGAACTTAAAAAAGTCCACAGCTTTTCTGGCTTTTCAGCTTTGCAATAATCAGCTTTTTGAAGCTTTCGGAGCCGACAACCTCAACCATCGGTCCGAATGAAAGCACACGAATCACCATTTCAGGCTCATCGTCGATATCAAATTTAATATGCAAAAGAAAATGGTCGTCCTCACGCTCTGCCCGTTTTTCAAAATGTGCAAAATGCAAAAGACAACGCTCCAATGTATTGCGTTCATCCTTCACCTGCAGGGTTATTTCTTCATATACGGGCTCGGGCGGTGCGGATTGCAAGGTTGTTTCACCGTTGTAAATTCTGCATTTTGTGATGCGGCTGATATTGATCGTTCTTACAAACGGACAGCCGCTTGTGACGAGCCTGAACTTGTCATCCTTTTCCGAATATTCAAGCCGCTCGGGGATGCATCTTGAATAAACCGTCCTGCCCTTGCGGCTGCACATTTCGATTTTAAGATTCTGTCCGTTTTTCATTGCAGACAGAATGGTTCTGAAATGTGCAATGTATTTTTCGTCCTCAAAAGGATCGCCGTCACTGTATTGATCGTAAATACAGTAATCATCCGCAGTAAACAGCGGCTGCACATCCTCCAAGCCGTCGAATGCAACATCAAACAGCTTTATGCGCGGGTCAAGCGAAATTGCCTTGAGCCATTGCTTTTGCATTTGCGTCAGCGGCATGGTCGGCTTATGCTGCAGCGGTGTTGACAGGTCACCGTGCACAAGCTGCCATTTTTCACTTTTGAGTGCAGGCAGTATGGTCAGCATGCTTTCACCAAACGCATGCTCTGCTACAATTTTGTTGATGCGCTTCTCATCGGCATTTCCGTCAAGCACAGAAGCAATGATTTTTGCAACAGTGTTGTAATAAGCGGAATAAATCTCATTGAATATCATTCCTCCACCTCCGAAATACCATACATCCGATACATTTCTTCCATATCATTCTTAAATTGCGTTTCAAGCTTCTTGTCGGAAATATGAAGCTGCGTGATTCTGCAGATAAAGGTGCGAATCCACGGAATCATTTCGCCTGCATCGTAAACATCTGCCGTGAAGCGATATGCATTCTGATCGATTTTCTCAACATGACCGACTCGCTTTTCACGCTCGAGCCTGCGGACAATATGGTCTTCATCATCCGCAACCTGCACAACAAACTCCACATGATCCAGAATTTCTTTTCCGTTTCGCTTGCGGATTGCTGTCACACCCCACATTTTGGATTGCATGGCATCAAGCTCCTTACGCAATTCATCAAAACGCGGTGTCGGCTCTTCGATTCTGATATTTGACAAATAATCCACACGGAAGGATTTGATGACATTGAAATCAGGCTGATAAGCAATCAAATGCTGACGGCCGTTCTGCACGCTCATCAGTATACGCAACGGAATAATTCTGTTGCTGCGTGCGCCATCCACCCGTCGGCTGAGATTGTCTGCCGTGATGATGCTTTTTTCACGCATGGCCTTAAACAGCATTGCCGTCACATCACTGTCCATGGCGGATGTGATATAGTGGTGCTTAAAGGAAAAACGATCGTTTTTTTCTTCGATTTTATCCAACAGAAAAGACCCGATCACACCGCAGGGTGCAACCTCCGAATAGAAATTGAGCACATCTGTCAAATCAGGCAATTGTGCATCGGCTGTACGGTGATACAGCATTTTTCTTCCGACTTTTTCTCCCGCAATGATGCCCTGCGAAATATATTCCTGCAGCTTCTTGCGCACCGTGGATTCATCAAACACCATCGGCGAATCGAAGCCGTCGAGATATGCATCGATTTTTTCAAGAATTTCAGGCAAAGACAAAACTACAGCAGGGGCATGAAGAATATCAAACAAAATAAAGTGCAGCGTGATGTCACCATCGGTAAAGCTCTTTGCTTTGAGTGCCTTGTAAAACGGATTATGCACGGAAACCCTGCTGTCTATGGAAATGAACACATTTTTGCCTTCGGGTGTGCGGACAAAGCGCATGTGCTCACCCAGCCAGCTTTCCATCCTGCGGCGCTCATCATCATAGGAGCGAGCACTTTTTTTGTTGTATTCCTCACGGCTCTTGAAGCCGTAAACATAGAATTCACGCATATAGGTACGCACTTTTTCAAAATTCTTGATCAGCTCACTGTAGGACGACATGTGTTCACCTCATTTTTGTTGAACTTTAATTGATAAAAAATATCATAAGTATTTTTGAATATTATAGCACATTATAAGTGATAAAGCAAATATTGTTGGTTTTTGGTCCCCTTTGTCTTCTGCGCAGACATTTCCCCCACACAGTGGGG
This sequence comes from Acutalibacteraceae bacterium, assembly GCA_045659125.1. GTDB lineage: Bacteria > Bacillota > Clostridia > Oscillospirales > Acutalibacteraceae > RUG806. Next base: position 15,314 of record JAZOWJ010000370.1, on the reverse strand, counting down.
GAATCTTCCACCGGACATCGATTCACTTCCGCACCGCTTCAAGTCCTGTCATTGGTTGAAAAAAAAGACACCGCCCTTGATGGTCGATGTCTTTTTCTTGCGAAAGAGCAGTAAAAAGGTGCGTAAACACAGGTAAAAACGAAGAAAAGGTGCGCAGATATACTGTTAGACAAATTGGAATTTGTCAATTTGTTTTCATGTCCACTAAAACCGCATCTTCTACGGAAAAGTAGTCATTCAAATCACTGCTGATACCAGCAGCCAAGTATGCTTGTTCAAATGAAATGGTTTCTTGATTGCTCAGATATACAAAAGTTGAATCAACAGCCGCGTTGGGCATTCTGCCGCTGATTTCTAACCTATACTTGTATATATGCCCATCACATTCCCAAGAGCCATCATTCAGTTCATAGTATGTTTTCAAATCGCTTTCTATTGTTTTGACTTGCTCGGGAGTTTGCTTGCCACAACCAATCAAGCATAATAAGAAAGCCGTTATAAGGATAAAACTAACTATCTTTTTCATATGAATACACTCCTTGGTCAAATTCAAGTTTGTATAATAGATTATACCATGATTTTGCAATGTAATCAAGGCGAAGCCTTGTATATCATCAAGTTCGTAGGAATTGCATATCATCCGCAACTTGTTGCGCTATATCATCAACACAAAGTGTTGCATCTCATCAAGCCGCAGGCAATGCAGCCTTCGGCTGATGATATGCGCCTGCGGCGATGATATACACGCTGACGCGTGATGATATACCAAGCCTGCGGCTTGGATAAAAAAGAAGTAACTTTTGGTAGACAAAAGTTACTTCTTTTTTGGTGCGCCTGACAGGACTTGAACCTGCACTCTTTTGGAATTGGAACCTAAATCCAACGTGTCTGCCAATTTCACCACAGGCGCACATGTGATTCAACTATAGCACAATTGTCTTGCATTTGCAAGACAATTTTACAGACAGAGAAGAAAACACCGCCTGCAAAAAACGGCAGACGGGCGGTTTGCGGTTACGGCAAAATGCAACTGAGCGCTTCAATATAGGCACAGGCAGCTTCTTCAAGGTCGCAGGGGGCAACATTGTTCGCAACAACAATTTTTGCAAACTCCTCGGCTTCACTGCGCTCAACGGAAATATCGGGACACAGGAAGCACTCGCCTGTGTCATCGGCAGCTGCAACACCCCATGTGTCGATAATTTCCTCGCCGATATCCTGTTTGTGTGCATAGACGTATGCATTGGTTATCATTTTTTACATCTCCTTCTGCCGTTTTTTGTCTCTGCAACCAATTTAGCACACTTTTGTGTGATTGTCAATCACTTTATGTAAATAATATTCACAAATTACGACAAAAATCACCAATTCACGAAATAAAAACAAGCAAAAGAACAAATTATGGTCAGTAAACAGAAAAAAAAACGGAGCCTGCGTTCTACAGACTCCGTTTGCATTGCCGACGAGGGCAATTATTCTTATTTTACACGGCGCATTTTGCGTTCATTCTTTCTGCGCTCGGCATCGGCATGACGTTCCTGCGCAAGCTTCTGTGCAAGGGCCTCGTCCTTGGCAAGGCGCTCTTCCCTGCGCTGCACAACCATGTCGTAATCTTCGGTCAGGCCTGCAAGGTCACGGTAGCCCTCGGCAAGGTCAACGGTGCGCTTTGCTGCAAGATACGGTGCTGCCACATTGGCATAAATATTTCTCTGCTTGCTGGCATCACGCATGGCCTTGCGGCGCAGCTTTGCCTGCTGACTTGTTTCGTCGGGCAGGTTGTAGGCATCCTCATAAATCTGCTGGTCGAATTCCACAACACCCTCGGGGAAGTGCTTTGCGGCAAGGGCTGCACTGCGGCGGATGCTTCTTACATTGCGCACATCCTGCCTGCGCCAGACCTTTTCTTCCTTCACCTTGCTCATGGGCAGCTGTGCTGCAAGGGCAATGAATTCATCTGCATGGCGGTAGAAGCCGTCGGGACCTGCGGCAACGATTTTCTGTGCAAGCTCGAGCTGTGCTTTGCCGAATTCAGTGTCGAAGCGGTTGAGCTCAAACATAACAAATTTTGCAATTTCGATCTCTTCATTGTGCTGCTCGGCATCGGCAATCGCCTTTCTGGCGGCCTTGACTGCTTCATCACGCACTGCAATTTCGGAGGGGGTATTCCCCGGCAGCTGCTTTGCCTCGCGCACGGTTGCAGCAGACGGAACCTCCACCTTTTCGAGGGACGCATATTTTTCAGCAAGACGCAATGCGTCACAGCCTTCAATGTATTCGCTGTCCTCCACCATCTTTGCCTTGCGGTCCTCCACAATGGTGCGGATGCGGATAACACGGATCATGGATTTTTGTCCCGTTTCGCTGATGTCATAGGCAAACCACGGCAGCACGTCAATTGCCGCACCGACAACGGAAATGGTTATCAGCGTTTTGAGCATCGGGAACAGCACACAATCGGGATTTTTGGTCTGCTGATCAAGGGGCTTGCTTTCATCATAATCAAGATACACATCGAGCACGGAATAGTCATTTCCGTCGAAGCCTTTTTTCTTGTAGACCCACGGAATGAACAGGCCTGTGAATGCACCGATGACGCTGCCTGCATACGATTGAATAAATCCGAATGCACCGTCGATGCGTTCACCGATGAGATACTGCTGATTGTCGCGCATATCCGACTCAATGGCCTTGTCGATGACCTCACGGCAATCCACAAAGCGGTTGACGAAGTTGATGATGAACAATGCAATCGGCAATATGCTCGATTCAAGGAAAATGCCGATACACGCAATCAGCACAACCTGCATGGCATTGCAGAAGATTTTAAGCTTGCGCTTGCCGAAGCGCTTGATGAGTGCAGGGGAAAACAGCATGGCCCAGAACTGTGCATTGTGGGCAAGGGTGTTGAGAATGGCATAGGTGCCCGGCTTCATGATGTGGGCACGGTAGACCATCCAGTCCCACACATTGCCCTTTGCACCCTCGAGGAAGTCGTTCCAGCCGTCGGCACACTTGATCCAGAAAATCTTGTTGCCTGCAACGGCACGCATGGAGCCTGCAAAGCTCATCTTTGTAATACGGCTCTTGGGCAGAACAAGGCGCTCCTTTGTATAGTAGAACGCAAGCAGGCAGACAGGAGCCAGCAGCGCCACGGGGGTATAAGCGCCGCGGTAGTAGGTCATGGTATATTTATAATTGTTTTCGCAAAGCAGCTCAACCATCACGGGATAGTAGAGGTTGTTGATGGTGAAGCCGAGGCTGTAGATGATGGAGGTGATGGACATGATCTTGGTGCGCTCCTGCGTGTTCGGGGTGATAACATGCACCATGTTGATAAGACCTGTCTGGAACCATCCCTTTATGTAGCCCTGCACCTGTCCGACCGCAAACAGCAGCGCAATCATCAGATACTGCGAATAGGGCTGATTATAATCACGGATGCGTTCATAAGGCAGCCACAGCGACAAAATGGTGAGCACCATGGTGGGAATGGCAAGGCGGATATAAACACGGTACTTACCTTCCTTGCTTCGCAGGTTGTCAACAATCCATGCGTTCAGCGGTGTTGTGATGTAGCCGATGGCGGTGCAGACATAGCCCATGACAAGCAGCTGATTGTTGTTCATCTTGAGGGTCATGCCCGTAAACTCGTTGCCGACACCGAAGCCGATGCCCCACTGCACGCACATATTCATGGCAGCCCAGGCAACACTGAGCATCACAATTTCCTTATAGGTGACATATTCACCCGGCTTGGGTCGGTTCCAGTAAAGCCTGAATTCTTCAATGATTGCTTTTACGGTGTTAAACAGCTTTGCAACAGCAGTCATAAGCACTCTCCTGACTTTTTGTTTTTTGCCTTTTTTAAAACAGATTCCACGGTTCTTTTTCATCCGGTTCGGATGAGAAGGTCATTTTTTCACCGCTTTGCGGATGGGTAAAGCTCAATTGCGTTGCCCACAGGGCGAAGCCCTTGAAGGTATCTCTTGCACCGTAACGGCGGTCGCCGACAAGGGGCATTTTGCGACTTCCCAGCTGCACACGGATCTGATGGGTCCTGCCTGTCAGCAGCTGAATCTCCCACAAGGACAAATCGTCCTTGGTTGCCCTGATGCGATAAGAAAGCACCGCTTCCTTTACGCCCTTGCGTTCGGTTTTTACAATAAAAGTTTTGTTTGCACGGCGGTCATGAAACAGCAGGTCGCAGAATGTGCCCTCTTTTTCTGCGGGACAGCCGTGGGTGACGGCAAGGTAGGTTTTGGTCAGCTCCCCTGCCTGCAGTTGTTGGGACAGCTTTGCAGCGGCATTTTTGTTCAAGGCAAAAACCATCGTCCCGCCCGTTCCGGCATCAAGCCGATGCACGGTGGCAACGTAATCGGTTTTCAGTTGCTCACGAAGCAGGGACGGAATGCCGCCCGGGGTGTCTTCACACAGCAAACCGGGCTCTTTTTGAATGACACAGATATCGGTGTCGAGGTAAAGTATTTTCAGTTCCATAGTTAAAAAATAAATGCAAAATGCAAAATTATCGGAATGGCGTTGCCATTATAGAGGATATAATCTTTTTACTGCAATTTGCTCTTGATTTTTTTTGCGTTTCGTGATAGGCTAATGAGTGCCACACATTTTAATTCTATTGATTCCCACAAAGTATGTGTTTTTACTTCGGTAAAAACGCATGCTCTATTCGCATACTTTGTAAGGAATCGAATAAGAATTGTGTGGCAACAATCAGAGCCATGCGTTTTTCAGTGCGTGACTTCGGTTGCGCACTTTTTTATTGCCACACAAAGGAGATTGCAAAATGAAACGACCCGATTCACTCGGCACACGCATGCGCAAAGTGCGCAGAGAAGCGGATCTGACGCAAAAAGAGATTGCGGAATTGCTCGGCATAAAGCGGGATGCTTATGCCCGGTATGAAATCAATGCCAGCAATCCTCCCCTGCAGGTGCTCTGCGAATTTGCCAGGCAGATGCAGGTGACAACGGATTACCTTTTAGGATTAAGTGAAGAATAAAGCGGTATGATAGTGGGTCATGCCGCTTTTGTTTTTTAAAGAAGAACTTCCTTGCCGGTTTCGGCGGATTCGTAGATGGCGCAAAGAATTTTGATCATATTCAGTCCCTGCACGGGCTTGAAATCGGGCTCGGTGCCGTTGAGGATGCAGTCCATGAAGTGCGCAATGTTTGCCTGATGGCCGTCGAGCTCCTTGAGCTGCGGTTTGAGGTCGGTCAGCACACCGCATTCCTCGCCGTAAACCTCAATTTCATCCGAGGACTTCCATGAGAAGCCCGATTTTGTACCGCGCAGCTCCACATAGCGCTTTTCATGGTCGATGTTGGATGCCCAGCTGAATTCAAGCTGCAGGCAGGCACCGTTGTCAAAACGGATGAAGCCCATGGCAAGGTCTTCAACGTCGAAGATGCCGTCGTCCTTGGTGTCGCCGAACTTGGAATGCTCGGAGTCGCTGTCGGCCTTGTCGTCGGCAAAGGCATTGTAGGTGCAGCCCGAAACCGCAACGGGAGTGGGGTTGCCCATTGCCCAGATGGCAAGGTCAATCATGTGCACACCGAGGTCAATCAGCGGACCGCCGCCCGACTGCTCCTTGGTGGTGAACCAGCCGCCCTTGCCGGGGATACCGCGTCTTCTCTGCCAACCGCAACGAGCTGCATAGATGTCGCCTGCCTTGCCGTCGGCAATATATTTTTTCATAAATACTGAGGGTGCATAATAGCGGTTATTGCGCATGACCATCAGGATTTTACCTGCCTTTTCGGCAGCATCCTTCATTTTCTGTGCGGCTTCAACGCTGACAGCATCGGGCTTTTCGCAGAAAACATGGCAGCCGTGCTCGAGTGCAAAAACAGCCATGGGGGAATGCAGATAGTTCGGTGTTGCAATGTCAACCGCATCGGGCTGTTCCTTTTCGATCATTTCACGGTAGTCGGTATAAACACGGGCATCCGGGAAATATTCGTCACGCATTTTTTCGGCACGCTCGGGAATGATGTCGCAGAATGCAACAATTTCCGACATACCGAGATTTTTGTGTGCTCTTGTGTGGTGACGGCCCATGCCGCCAAGACCGATTGAACAAATGCGAAGTTTTTCCATAACGGTTCCCTCCTGTAATAAAATGAATTAAAAAAATCAGAAATAAAGTCTGTTTGTCATTTCACTCTTGGGCTCGCAGGTCAGGTTGACGCCGAGCTTTTTGAAGGTGCGTTCATCCACATTCGAAAGCATGACCGAGGAATGTGCATCCAGGCCGCGCAATTTGGGCAGCTGCTCAAGTGCCTTTGCTGCGGCTTCGTCGGTGACCGCGCAGATGGCAAGAGCAATCAGGATTTCGTCAATATGCAGCAGCGGATTGCGGTTGCCCATGTTTTTGACCTTCAGATTCTGAATCGGCTCAATGACCGACGGAGAAAGAAGCATTACCTCGTCGGCAAGACCTGCAAAATGCTTCAATGTATTCAGCAGCACCGCAGAGGACGCACCGAGAAGGGAGCTTGTTTTGCCCGTGATAATGGTTCCGTCATCAAGCTCGATTGCAGCAGCAGGTGCACCGCCTGTTTCTTCTTCCTTTTTGCGTGCAGCAACGGCACTCTTGCGGTTTTCGAGGGTGATGTCAAGCTGATTCATAATCAGCTCAATGCGCTGCAGCTCGGCAGCCTCGGCAAGTCCCTTGCGCTTTTCGCAGGCGGTGTTGTAATAACGGCGGATGACCTCACGCTTGGAGGCATCCGTGACGGCATTCTCATCAATGATGCAGTTGCCGACCATATTGACACCCATATCCGTGGGAGAACGATAGAGTGTTTTGCCCGTGATGCGGGTCATAATTGTATTGAGAACGGGGAAAATTTCAATATCGCGGTTGTAGTTGACCGCCATTTCACCGTAGGCATCCATGTGATAGTTATCAATCATATTGACATCCGAAAGGTCAGCCGTTGCAGCCTCGTAAGCGAGATTGACAGGATGCTTGAGGGGAAGATTCCAGATGGGGAAGGTTTCGAACTTTGCGTAGCCTGCACTGATACCGCGCTTGAACTCATGGTAGAGCTGCGACAGGCACACAGCCATTTTACCGCTGCCGGGTCCCGGTGCAGTAACAATAACCAAAGAACGCTCGGTTTCGATGAAATCATTTTTACCGAATCCCTCATCGCTGACAATCAGCGGAATGTTCGACGGATAATCATCGATGCTGTAGTGCTGATACACGCGGATGCCGAGGGCCTCCAGGCGTTTGCGGAACATCATGGCAGACGGCTGCTGATGGAAACGTGTGATAACAACACTGCCGACAAGCAGTCCTCTGTCACGGAAGGTATCAATCAGACGCAGCACGTCCACATCATAGGTAATACCAAGGTCACCGCGGCGCATGTTCTTTTCGATGTCGTCGGCACTGATAACAATAACGATTTCCGCCTCGTCACGCAGCTCACAGAGCATTCTGATTTTGCTGTCGGGCTGAAAACCGGGCAGAACACGCGCTGCATGATAGTCATCAAACAGCTTTCCGCCGAATTCAAGATACAATTTTCCGCCGAACTGAGAAATTCTGTCACGAATGCACTTGGATTGCAAACGCAGATATTCGTCATTGTCGAAACCGATTTTAGCCATAACGGCAACCCTCTTTTCCGTAAACTTCGATTGAACACATATAAAGGTATTTTAACATTTTAGCAATCCGTTGTCTATATCCTTTTATAAAAATTTGCATTTTCTCATTTTTGTCCAAAAAACAAACACGGCAGATGTGCATTTTTCCGTGCCCTGCCGTGTTTTATTAAACAATTTATATTATTCAGCCGTCTGCGCTTCTTTATTCTTATGGTGATACGGATTGAATTTCAAAAACAGACTTGCACAAAAACAGCCGATGGTGTTGAGCACAATATCACCCATGGTGTCCATCAACGGCCATCTGGTCGGATCGATCGGGGCAAACAGTGTGCGGATCTTGGGGGTGTTTTCGGCAAGAGCCTGCGACCAGTGCTGTGCATCGCCGATCGTGCCGCCGATAAGGGAAATCTGATCGAAGGAAAACTCAAACAGCTCCCAGATGGTGCCGAACATGAACGAAAATCCGGCTGCACACAAAAGCATGACAGACATCGGAATTTCCGTTTTATGCTTTTTCTGCAGGCAAACCGCCACCTCATAACCGAGAATGGTAAGCCCTGCACCGCCGAGTGCATGCAGCATCCAGTCCCACCACACAAGGTCATAATAGAAATTCAGGAAATAGCCGCAGAATGATGCGCCGAAGATGAGAACAACCGAAAGATTCTGCACATAGGACGGAATAAAACGAACGAAGCTCTTTTTGGGGAAGAACTGAAAAATCTCCCACGCAAACATACCTGCAAAATTTGCAAGCACCTGCAATGTGTCGGTCAGCTTATAGCTCGGACGCATGGCTCCTGCCACCATCGCAAAAATCATCGAGCCGCGGAATGCCCACCACCAGATAATCTGCTTTGTGCTGGTCAGGCTGCGCATTTCCAGCCATTTCTGCTTTACCATTCGTTGTTCCTCATCTTGTCGGACATCGACAAGCTTTCATCTTTTTTCAACAGTATAACAAAAAAGTGCAAATAAAAGCAAGCATTTTATATACTTTATACACTTTTTCTGCAAATAATGCAAAATGATACAGAAAATGCGGCTTATGTTTTTTAATCTGAAACAGGTTGACATTTTCAGCACAGCCTTGTAAAATTGTATTTATATACAAGGGAGGGACGCAGAATGAACAACAAGAATCTTTTGATTGGCTACAATACATTCGCAGACAGAATCAGAGAGCCGTCCTTTTTTGATCCTGCACTGACGGGCCATGCGGACTGGGTGCTGTGCCATTTTGATCCGCATGAGAGTGTGGAAAATGCCTGCAGACAGGCAAATGCAACCGCAGAACGATTTGCAGAGCTCGGCGTGGATTTTGTTGCCAATTTTGAATTCATGAATTTTGCCGAGCAATATACCACCGACGACGGCTACGACTGGTGCAACCATCCCGACGGCACACACAGACTCAATTTACCCCCCGAATACATCGGCACCTTTGCAAAGCACAAAAACTTTGTCGGTGCCATGCACGATGAAATGGAGCACACCATCATCAACCGTAACCTCTCCATCGCCCTCAACAACAAGAAAAAACGCATTTACCCCATGTTTCCGCTTTATAACGGCAAGGATGTGATTGCACAGGGTGAGCTGCTGAGCCGTCAGGTAAAGGAATTTGCAGATTCAATCAAGGCTATGGGAGCTCCCGTGTTTGCAGGGGAGCATGTGTTCCCTGTTTTGTTCCATACCTTTGCAAGAAACGGCATAATCCCGAACTTCAAATCGCAGAAGGAAAATTTTTCCAATCTGATGTTTGCGGTTGCGGCAGGGGCTGCACTGCAATACAAAACACCGCTGTGGAACTGCGTTGACCTGTGGCATGTGCTGACCTATCCCGGCCATTCGGCGGACGAAATGTATCACAATCTGAAATTTGCTTACCTTGCAGGTGTCAACCGTGTGTACGTGGAGGCATCCAATCAGTTCTACAAAACCGAAGAGGACGGCACCTGCACGCTGACCGAATACGGCAAGCAGTTCAACCGCTTTGCGGAAGAATACAAGGGCAAGGACCGCGGCTATGACATTCTCGACTACCGTCCCGAAATCGGCATTGTGCGCTATGATGACACCTTCTGGGGACAAAATGATCCCTTCATGTGGGCTCCGATTCTGTTCGGCAACAAGAACATAAAGCCCGACAAAAAGGCAAAGGAATGGCTGCGTGTGCTGCATGTTGTATCGCACAAATCCACAAGCAGACACGGCTTCGGATGGAACAAAGTCAGCCCCTGGTCACTGCGCAAGCACCGCTCGTTTGCGCCGATGAATGCATTGGCCGTGTTCGATGACAGAGTTGAAAAGGATGTGCTCGAAAGCCTGTCGCTTTGCTTCCTTTGCGGCTACAAAATTGAAGAAAGCACACTTGCAGCCGTTGGCGAATTGGTAAAAGAAAACGGACTGACCGTGGTCACTCCTGTCCGTTTCGCACCCGACAGCGTGAAAAAACAAGTAAAATTCGGCTTTGCGGATGTCAAAGACGGTAAGGGTCGTTGGATTGTTGCTGAAAAAGCGGATGACAAACGTGTTACCAAGCGCATAAAGCACCTGCTCGGCAAAAAGGATGAAATCCGCCTGCGCTTCACAAACGAAGAAATCATCCTCAAAATCGCCCATGACGGGGACGGCTTCTTCGTCATGTAAAAGAAAATCAGGAGTTGCTGTATTTTATTACTGCAGCTCCTTATTTTATGCAATATTTTTGAATATTTATTGCATATTCATGCATTTTTCTGCATTTTTACTATTGACAAGCTTTATTATTATGTGTATAATAAGTCCACATTTTCCGAAATATGCAAAAAAATGAAAGAAGGCACTCCCTTGACCAAGATTTTTATTGACGGCAGTGCAGGCACAACAGGGCTTCGCATCCATGAACGCCTGCTCGACCGCAAGGACATTACGCTGATTACCCTGACCGAAGAAAACCGCAAGGATGCGGCTGCAAGAAAAGCCGCACTCAACGAGGCGGATATTGCATTTTTGTGCCTGCCCGATGCGGCAGCTGTTGAAGCTGTCAGCTTTATAGAAAATCCGGACACAGCGGTCATTGACACCTCCACGGCACACCGCACGGCCGACGGCTGGACCTACGGCTTTGCAGAGCTGCCGGGTCAAAGAGAAAAAATAAAGACAGCAAAACGCATTGCAAATCCCGGCTGCCATGCAAGCGGATTTGTTGCATTGGTCGCCCCGCTGACGGCTGCGGGCATTATCAGCAAGGATGCGCTGCTTACCTGCTTTTCGCTGACCGGCTATTCGGGCGGCGGCAAAAAAATGATTGCCGAATATGAAGATACTGAAATGGATCCGCTGCTGACAGCACCACGTCAGTATGCGCTGACACAGAATCACAAGCATCTGCCCGAAACCAAGCATCTTTGCGGTCTTGCAAATGCCCCTGTGTTCTGTCCCATCGTCGGTGCGTTTTACAGCGGCATGGAGGTCACCGTTCCCCTGTTTGCAGGTCAGATAAACGGTACCGCCGAAGACATCAAGGCAATTTACAAAGAGCTTTACAACGGTCCGATCGTCAATTTCGTTGAAAACGCAGGCGAAAGCGGCTTCATGTCTGCCAATGCACTGGCCGACAAGGACACCATGGAAATCAGTGTGTTGGGCAACGATGACCGCATTCTGCTGACGGCTCGTTTTGACAACCTCGGCAAGGGCGCTTCGGGTGCCGCCATTCAGAATATGAACATCTTACTCGGCACGGACGAAGCGTGCGGACTGAACATATAAAGGAGAAAACAAAATGAAACTCATTTCAGGCGGCGTTTGTGCTGCAAAAGGCTTCAAGGCAAGCGGAATTCACTGCGGAATCCGCAAGAACAGAACAAAAAAAGACCTCGCATTGCTTGTCAGTGACGTTCCTGCTGCTGCGGCTGCTCTTTACACAACCAACCTTGTCAAGGGTGCGCCCCTGACGGTCACAAAAGAACACATTTCCGATGGTATTGCGCAGGCAGTCATCTGCAATTCGGGCAATGCAAACACCTGCAACGCAGACGGCATTGAAATTGCAGAAAAAATGAGTTTGCTTGCTGCAGAAGCACTCGGCATCAAGGCAAGTGATATCATTGTGGCATCCACGGGTGTCATCGGCCAGCCCTTGTGCATCGACCCCATTGCAGCGGCCATGCCTGCACTTGCAAAGAGCCTCAACTACGAAGGCAGCCCCGATGCAGCGGAAGCCATCATGACCACCGACACCATCGACAAGCAGGTGGCTGTTGAATTCACCCTCGGCGGCAAAACCTGCCACCTCGGCGGTATCGCAAAGGGCAGCGGTATGATTCATCCAAACATGGCCACCATGCTCGTATTCCTGACCACGGATGCAGCCATCGACAGTGCACTTCTGCACAAGGCACTGCACAGTGACATTTCCGACACCTTCAACATGCTGTCCATTGACGGCGACACATCAACCAACGATATGGTCTGCATTATGGCAAACGGTATGGCAGGCAACGAAAAAATCACAGAAGAAAACGAAGATTTTGCCGTCTTCATGAAAGCGCTCAACACCGTGACCGTGCAGCTGTGCAAGCTCGTTGCAGGTGACGGCGAGGGTGCAACCAAGCTGCTGGAATGCCTCGTTTCGGGCGCAAAGGAAAAGCAGATTGCAAAAACGGTTGCAAAGAGCGTTATCTGCTCTTCCCTGCTCAAGGCCGCCATGTTCGGTGCCGACGCAAACTGGGGCCGCGTGCTTTGTGCCATCGGCTACAGCGGTGCAGATGTGGATGTTACCAAAATTGACGTTGCATTCCGTTCCGCAAAGGGCACCATCCCCGTATGCAAAAACGGTGCAGGCATTGATTTCTCGGAGGAAATCGCAAAGGAAATCCTGCTTGAAAAAGAAATCGAAATTCTCGTTGACCTCAACGACGGCGATGCAAATGCCTGTGCATGGGGCTGCGACCTGACTTACGATTATGTTAAAATCAACGGCGACTACCGCACTTAATTGCAAAATAAGGTGAAACAAATGGAAAATCAGTTTTCAAACAAACAGCGTGCCGAGGTACTTACCCAGGCACTTCCCTACATCAAGCGCCACAACGGCAAGGTCATCTGCGTCAAATACGGCGGCAACGCCATGATCAATGAAGACCTCAAGCATCAGGTCATGGAGGACATTGTGCTTCTGTGGCTCATCGGTGTCAAAATCGTGCTCATCCACGGCGGCGGTCCCGAAATCAACGAGGTTATGGACAAATTCGGCAAAAAGCCCGTGTTTGTGGACGGTCTTCGTGTAACCGACAAGGAAACGGTAGACATTGTGCAGATGGTGCTTGCAGGCAAGGTCAACAAGACCCTTGTAAACCTGCTTGAATCCTACGGCGGTAAGGCCATGGGCATTTCGGGCATTGACGGCAGAATGATCGAGGCCGAAATCAAGGACGAAAGACTCGGCTTTGTCGGTAAAATCAAAAAAATCCACATCAAGCCTGTTGAGGACCTGCTCGAAAAGGGCTATATCCCTGTTATTTCCACCGTTGGCTGCGACAAGCAGGGCAACACCTACAACATCAACGGCGACACGGCAGCCGCACACATTGCAGGTGCACTCGGTGCAGAAAGACTGATTATGATGACCGACATCGCAGGCATTCTGCGTGACAAGGATGACCCGTCCACACTCATTCCCGATGTTACCATTGCCGAAGCCGAAAAGCTGCACGAGGAAGGCATCATTTCGGGCGGTATGATTCCCAAGGTTGATTGCTGCATTGAGGCCATCAACAAGGGTGTTAAAAATGTTATCATCATGGACGGCAGAATTCCGCATTCCATTCTGATGGAATTGCTGACCGACGAGGGTGCAGGCACCATGGTCATGGAGGAAAGAAAATGAGTAATCTGCAAGCAATTGACAAGCAATATGTTGCCAATACATACGCCCGTTTCCCCGTAGAAATCGCTTCGGGCAAGGGCAGTGTCCTCGTTGACACCGACGGCAAGGAATACATCGACATGGGCTCGGGTATTGCCGTCACAAGCTTCGGTCAGGGCGACGAGGAGTGGCTCAAGGCCGTTACCGAGCAGCTCGGCAAATTACAACACACATCCAACCTTTACTACACAGAGCCTTGTGCGCATCTTGCACAGCTTCTGTGTGAAAAGACAGGGATGAAAAAGGTGTTCTTCGGCAACTCCGGTGCGGAAGCCAACGAATGTGCCATCAAGGTGGCACGAAAATATGCACAAGACAAAAAGGGGGCCGAATACAGCACCATCATCACACTCGAAAACAGCTTTCACGGCAGAACACTCACCACCCTTGCCGCAACGGGGCAGGAGCATTACCATGAATTGTTCAATCCGCTGACCCCCGGCTTTGTACATACCCCTGCCAATGATTTTGAAGCACTCAAGGCACTGGCACAGAAAGAAAAAACGGCAGGCATCATCATGGAAATCGTGCAGGGCGAGGGCGGTGTTATCGCTCTTGATGCAGATTTCGTGAAGGCGGTTGCCGACTTCTGCAAGCAGCAGGACATCGTGCTTGTGATTGACGAGGTGCAGACAGGCAACGGCAGAACGGGCGAAATGTATGCATATATGCATTACGGCATTCAGCCCGATGTGGTTACAACCGCAAAGGGTCTGGGCGGCGGTCTGCCCATCGGTGCGGCACTGCTCGGCGAAAAGGTCGAAGGTGTGCTCGGCTTCGGAGACCACGGCTCCACCTTCGGCGGCAATCCCGTCTGCTGTGCAGGTGCCGTGAGCATCGTCAAAAGACTGAATGACGAATTTCTTGCCGAGGTCAAGGCAAAGAGTGAAAAAATCTTCAATGCACTGCAGGGTGCAAAAGGCGTTAAGTCCGTTTCAGGTCTTGGTCTTATGATCGGCATTGAAACCGAAAAGGCAGCCAAGGACATTGTTGCCGAATGCATGCAGAACGGTGTGCTTTGCCTGACCGCAAAAACAAAGGTGCGTCTGCTGCCGCCTCTGAATATCCCCGACGAACTGCTTGACAAAGCAATCGAAATCATTAAAACAGCCTGTGCAAATTAAGCACAGGCCATTTCTGCTTTATATAAAACAAATGAGAACGGAGGAAATGTATGCTTTATAAGAAAAATTCTTCCCCGACCCTGAGCGATGCCCTGTTCAGAAATCCTACATCCGAATACAGAGGCACACCGTTCTGGGCATGGAACAGCGACCTGAAAAGCGAAGAATTGCAGCGCCAGATTGAAATTTTCAAAAAGATGGGACTTGGCGGCTTTCACATGCATGTGCGCACAGGTATGTCCACAAAATATCTGTCGGATGATTTCATGGGACTTATCAGGGACTGTGTCAAAAAAGCCGAGCAGGAGGACATGCTTGCATGGCTGTATGACGAGGACCGTTGGCCGTCGGGTGCCGCAGGCGGACTTGTTACAAAGGAAGAAATCTACCGTGCCCGTTGCCTTCTGATGACCACCGAGGTCTGCGAGGACGGCGACGATGCATCCAAATTCATGGATTCGCGCTCCGAGGGCAGCCGTGACGGAAAAGGACATCTGATTACCTGTTACGATGTTGTACTGGACAAGGACGGCTTTTTGCAGTCCTACAAGCAAATCGGCGAAAATGACGAAGCCGAGGGCACAAAGTGGTATGCATATTTAAAAATTCATGCCCCTTCCCCGTGGTACAAC
>JAZOWJ010000369.1:0-3595 GCA_045659125.1 Acutalibacteraceae bacterium | reverse complement strand
CAAATGAAGCCCCACAGCTCATCAATGCTTTAAGCCCTGATGCAACGTCCGAATGCGGGTCTGTGGCGACTTCGCATAAATTATATCAGATAATGTCAATTTTGTCAACAAATAATTGAAATAAGATAAAAACGAGAGTCTTGAGACTCTCGTTTTTGCTTTATACGATTGTGAATCAGTTTCCGAGGTTGATGTTGACACCGTTGGAGCTGCCCGAGGGAATCGGCATATAAGGCATCAGAGCATTTGCAACGTTGGAAATGGGCATGGACTGCACATAAACCTTGCCGGGGCCGGTGACCTTGGTATTGAACATACCCTCGCCGCCGAACAGAACATTTTTTGCACCC
Organism: Acutalibacteraceae bacterium; assembly: GCA_045659125.1. Lineage (GTDB taxonomy): Bacteria > Bacillota > Clostridia > Oscillospirales > Acutalibacteraceae > RUG806. Next base: position 3,245 of record JAZOWJ010000369.1, on the reverse strand, counting down.
TTGATGGCTTCGATTTCCATGCTGCAGGTTTCGCTCATGGCTGCAAGATAACCGGTATCGAGAATAAGGCTTTCGCCTGCCTTGAGGTCATAAATGGTGCACGAACCGTCGATTTCGATGAATACCATACCGTTGCCGCGGATCTTTTGCATGATGAAGCCTTCACCGCCGAAAAATGCCTTGCCGAGCTTTTTCTGGAAAAACACGGAAAGCTCAAGCCCCTTTTCCATGGCAAGGAAGCCTCTTTTCTGAACAACGATGCCTTCGTTTTCAGTGAGTGTCAGGGGAATGATGGAGCCGGGGAAGGAGGATGCAAAGGCAATCATACCGCTGCCGCCTTGCGCAGTGTATTCATTCAGGAAAACGGATTCGCCCGAAAACAGCCTGCCGAGTGCTTTTTTGAAGCCGCCGCCTGCGTTGGTTTCCATCAGCATATTGGGGCTCATCCAGCTCATGGAGCCTTTCTCGGTGCAAAGGGTCTGTCCTGCTTCGGGATAGCAGGTGACAACAGGCAGATTGCCGCCCGTAATTTCGTATTTGATCATAGCGGTTACTCCTTATTATTGATTTGGTGATTAAATTTTATCACATTATTTTTCAAAAAACAACTTTTTTAAATATTTTTCAGCGGAAGCTTTTTGCCCAGTTGACAAGCGAATTGTGCCAGATGTTGTCGGCTATATCCTTGTACATCCGCTCGCTGACAGGGCCGTTTTTCTTCATTTTTTCAAAAATCACCTGCTGCAGCTGCTCAACGGTCATTTCTTCGTAGGGCTTGTTGGGGATTTCGTCACAGAAATCAGGGGTTGCGCTGTTTGCTTTCGGTTGTTCCTTTGCGGCTTTTGCAATCGGTTCTTCCTTTTTTTTCGTTTGCGGTGCGCAAGTCTCTTCTTTTTTCTTTTTCGGCTCTGCAATCGGTGCAGGCGGTGCGGTCTGCTTTTGCAATTCGGAAATCATTGCGGGTCTTGCGGTCAGGTCGGCTTTTCCGCTGACAAAAATTTCACCGCAGTTGGCAGGCAATGTGCCCTGCAGAAAGCCGTTATTTGCGGTTAAGGTGATGCCGCTGAGCAGCCCTGTGAATGTGCCGCTTACGTTGCGCAGAGTCAGCTGTGCAGGGGACGAATCATTGTTGACACAAACATACACTGTCTGTCCGTTATAAGAACGCATGAAAGCATACTGACGGTTGGTCAGCAGAATTTCCTTGTAGTCACCGTAAGACAGCGCAGGGGTGTTTTTGCGGATTTCCCCGAGCTTGCCGAGCAGCTTGGCAAAAACATTTCTGCTGTTATCCTGCTGCAATTCGGAAAGAGTCAGGCACGGACGCAGGGAATCGTCGGAATGGCGCTCTTTTTTGCCCTCGATGCCGAATTCCGAGCCGTAATAAATGCTCGGCACACCGGGCAGTGTATACAACAAAATATGCACGGGCAGGAAGTGCGCCTTGTCGGTGAGCTTGGTGTAAATGCGTTCCACATCATGGTTGTCGGTGAAGTTATAAAGCTGCATGGGGCTGCCGTTGGAGGTCATGTCATACAGGCGCTTGACGGTGTGAGCAATTTCAAAGAAATTATGGTCATTGTGGCCCGAATACAGCGCCTTGTGCAGGTGATAATTGGTCACGGAATGAAGTGTATTGTCGTTGACCCAGCGGTTGTAGTCGCCGTGAATGACCTCGCCCATCAGCCAGAAATCCTCCTTGAGCATATCGGCAGTATAGCGCAGTGCCTTCATGAAATCAAAGTCGAGCACATCCGCAGCATCCAGTCGGATGCCGTCAATGTCAAATTCCTGCACCCAGAAGCGCACCACATCGCATAAGTAATTACGCACGGCAGGGTTTTTCTGATTCAGCTTGGCAAGCAGGTTGTAGCCGCCCCAGTTGCCGTAAGAAAAGCCGTCGTTGTATTCGTTGTTGCCCCAAAAGTTTACATTGCAATACCAATCCTTGTAGGCGGAGCTTTCACGGTTGGCTTTCAGGTCCTTGAATGCAAAGAAATCACGGCCTGTGTGGTTGAACACACCGTCAAGCACCACACGGATGCCGTTTTTGTGGCACTCGGCAACAAAATTCTTGAGGTCTGCATTGTCACCCAGACGGCTGTCCACCTTTTTGTAGTCGGTGGTTTCATAGCCGTGACCGACCGATTCAAACAACGGGCCGATGTACAGTGCCGTGATGCCCAGATTTTTCAGATGCTCAATCCACGGCAAAAGGGTGTTCAGCCTGTGTTCGACCTCGCCATAGGGGTTCTGCTTGGGTGCACCCGTCAGCCCGAGGGGATAAATATGATAAAAAACAGCTTCATTGTACCATTTGCGGGGAATTGCCATAACGTGCTCCTTGTGTTGCGTTTTCTTTTATTATATGTGAAACTTAAACAAATTGCAATAAAAATTTTAACTCTTTTTTGTGTTTTGTGGGTAAAATGAACAAAAACGGACTTACCACACTGTGTAAGTCCGTCTTTGTTTAATCGGTTTTACTTGTAATGAATGCTGCATGCAATAATCAGCGGTAGTTTGCGCTGTTTTGCAACGCTGAAACTTTTGATTATTCGATCAGTCTGCCGTCGGTGGTGACCGTTACCACACGCCACGGCAGGAATTTTCCGCTTGCCTGCAAAGCACGTCTGACAGCATTTTCAATGCCGCCGCAGCAGGGAACCTCCATGCGCACCACGGTTACGCTTTTAATGTTATTGTTGGCAATGATTGCAGTGAGTTTGTCGGCATAATCTCCCTCGTCGAGCTTCGGACAGCCGATGAGCGTGATGCGGTTGCGGATGAAGTCGTTGTGGAAGTTTGCATACGCATAGGCGGTGCAGTCGGCGGCAACAAGCAGATTTGCATTGTCGAAATACGGTGCGTTGACGGGAATAAGCTTGATTTGCACCGGCCACTGTGAAAGACAGCTGACAGCAGGTGCCGCAGAAGCGGTAAACTGTGCAGGCGCGCGCTTGATTGTTTTTGAATTTGTTCCCGGACAACCGCAGGGCAGGGGCGCAGATTCTGTTTTTTGCTGTTTTGCCGCAAGCACGGCGGCTTCATTGTAAGCAGGGGCTTCGCGCTCTTCAAAGGTGATTGCACTGGTCGGGCAAGCAGGCAGGCAGTCGCCCAATCCGTCGCAATAGTCTTCACGGGTCAGTTTTGCTTTGCCGCCTACCATCTCAATCGCACCTTCATGGCAGGCCGCCGCACACAAGCCGCAGCCGTTGCATTTTTCTTCATCTATTTTTATGATT
>JAZOWJ010000368.1:0-7777 GCA_045659125.1 Acutalibacteraceae bacterium | reverse complement strand
TGCCTTGGTAAGCCAGGGCATGTTGATGCAGTTAACTGCGCCGCATTCGGTCAGACCGTAGCCGGGCATCAGGATGCATTCCGAGCCGTTTGCGGCCATGATGTCGTTGAAGCGCTTGTGGAAATCAAGCGGCACATAGTCACCGCCTGCAAATGCATATTTGACGCTCTTCAGATGCTCGCCTGCAAAGCCGGGATGGTCAAGCAGCTTGCGGAACATGTTGGGAACACCGACAACCTCATAGCACTTGTTTGCCTTGAAGTAGGAAATGTATTCATCAGCCTCAAAGCGGGCCATGGGAATGGATTTCCAGCCGGAATACATGGTGGTCAGCAGACCTGCAATCAGGCCGTAGCAGTGGAAGAAGGGCAGGGGGATAACCTTGGAAAGCTCACCGGGCTTGTGCTCGGTGTCAAGGGTTGCGGCATTGAGTGCATTCTTGGTAACGGCATTGAGTGCAGTGCCCGACAGCATGATGAATCTGCTGACACCTGTGGTGCCGCCGCCGTTCATGTAAACAGCAACATTGTCGCCGCTTCTGAACAGACCTTCGGTCTTCTGACCGCGGTATTTTTTGATGATGTCGCCGAAGTATTTTACGTTGATGTTATTGGCTTCTGCAACTGCAAGTGCCTTTTCGTCGGGACGCACGTAATCCTTCTTCACAACAGGTGCTGCATACAGCACGGGTGTGGTAATGAGGATGTCGAGGTTCTTCATTTCTGCAAGAACTGCAGCATGCTGATGAATGAACATGTCGTAAATGAGAATACCCTTGGATTTGGTGTATTCCACACTTCTTCTCATTGCTTCAGAGGGGAACAGGGGATGAATCAGGTTTGCAACGCAACCGATCTTGTTGAGCGCAAACAGAGCAACAACCTCTTCAATGCAGTTGGGAATAAACAGAGAATAGGCATCGCCGGGCTTGAGACCGAGTTCTTCCTTGAAGTAAACAGCCATAGCCTCGAGGTCTTCAAAGAATTCACTCTTCATGTGGTCTGTCATTTTGAACTGGAACATCGGATAGTCTTCCTTGTGCGGATACAAGCAAGCGATCAGATACTCGTAGAGGTTCATGTTGTCGTATGCAGGCAGAACCTCATCCATGGTGTGCTGGGGCAATTTGATCATTTTATTTTCCTCCTGAAAATCCTTTATGGGATTCACTGTGTGATTTTTTCAGCCAGCAGCTGGGCTATGTCGCCGACTGTTTTGATTTTTACAACGGCAGTGTTGGTTATCTTGAGGTTGAATCTTTCTTCAATTGCATCTGCAATGTTCATCAGGTCAAAGGATGTGGCACCGATGTCATAACGCAAAGAGGCATCAGGTGTGATATCGGCTGCATCCACTTCAACATAGTCGCAGATGATTTCTTTGAGTGTTTCAAAAATTTCGTTCATTTTTACAGTTCCTCCAATATTTCTCCGATGGTCTTTTCGGGATTCCTGACACCGAGCAGAAGTGTTTTTACCACACCGTCATGGAAATTGAGAATTTCCTGCTCCTTGGTCAGGAACAAGCGGTGGATATAGGAAAATACGTATTTTCCCGTGGAAGCTTCCTGCATGGTGAGTGTATAAATCGGCATAACATAATGGCCGAAGTTATAGGCCGAAAAATCATACTGCCTGTCGCCGAAGGAGTTTTCGCCCGAGGGCAGATAGGAAAACATCATACTGTTGGATGTCTGCATCAGCGAAAGGCCGTAGCGGTCACGCTCCATCTGACGCACGGTGGTGAAAGGCACATCACTGTGACGGAACAAAAACAGCTGTGTCTGACCGAGCTGCTGTGCAGTATCAAGAAAGCTCTTGTTGTCGTCAAGAATCTCTCTCCACGGCATGGGAGATGCCAGCGTACCGCCACAGCGTTTTTCCCTGACGGTACGTCTTCTCGGACAAAGCACCCAGAACAGCGAGTCGTTTGTATGCTTGTTGAGCTTCGATAAGTAAATGCGGAAGGCCGTTTGAATAACCCATTCTGCGCTCAACTGATTTTCTTTGATAAAGGCAGAGATTTCGTCACTGTCTGCCTGCGAAAGATGCTTCTTGATAAGCTGTGTTTTATCGAGCACAGGCAGGTAGATGTGAGGCATGTTCATATCCGGCTGACGGAATAATTTGCTCTGCCAATCGAGCACCTTGGTGCCGTTGACGGCATTATAGAACGGACGGCGGTTCTTTTCGACAAAAACGAATTCGTCGAGCTCCCTTGCGTCCTTTGCAATGCGTTCTTCAAGTGCCGCATTATTCTGCTCACTTTTTACGATGTCTTCATATTTTGTCATAGCCTTGGGCAACGGCTCACCGTTTTTCAGGCTGTCGTACACCGCCATGAGGTCCTTGAAGAACATGAATGCAGCAACAAAGTCCATAATCATGTGCGAGGCTGCAATGAAAATGCCCGACTTCTTTTCGTAAGTACGGAAGAATATGATTTTAAACATTTCTCCGCCGAACACATCGAGCTTTGTTGATGCAATGGAGTCAAAATATGCAATCTGTTCTTCCTTGGTGCTGAATTCCTTGACAAGGATTTTGTTCAGCTTGTATTCATTGAGAAAATACTGCTTCACACGCAGTCCGTCGCGAAAAATGCGCAGACGCATGCAGTCGTTTCTTTCAATTTCAATATTCACCGCACGGGCCAATGTCTGAAAATCAAGCTTTTCATCAAATGCAATGGCTACTGGCACCTGCGTGGACTGCATGTGGACAGAATACTTCCACATGTATTGAACCATTTCCTGCGAGTGAATGAGATTATAAACCTGCTCACCGTTTTTCGGCTTCATCAGGCCTCACCTCCGGCGGTTCTGTTGCGTTTGATTTTGCCGATGGATGTTTTTTCAAGCGGGGTGTCGCGGACAATCATTCTTGCAACCACATGCGAGGGCAATGCGGTTTCGTTCAGCTTGTCCGTGTATTCCTCGAGAGCTGCGCGGATATCGGTGATGCCTGCAGCCTGTGCATATTCCTCATTGGGGAAGATTTCGGCACAGATGACATCCTTTTCGGCATACACAAGCACTTCCGAAACAAGCTTGTTTTCTTTGTATTTGTTTTCAATTCCTTCGGGAGAAACATTTTCGCCGTTGGAAAGAATGATCAGGTTTTTAAGTCTGCCTGTTATGTAAAGGATTCTGTTTTCGTCGATGTGACCGATATCGCCTGTGCGAAGCCATCCGTCCTCGGTGATGACCTCTGCGGTTTCCTCGGGACGGTTATAGTAGCCGAGCATCATGCCGGGGGTGTCAAGCTGAATTTCACCGCCCACGATGCGTGCATTGACCGTGCTCATGAGTCTGCCCGAACAATCAGCAGGGCAGTCAAGGTCGGGAATGGTGACCTTACCGCTGGCTTCGCTCATGCCGTAGCCCTGGCGAAGGAAAATGCCGTAGGGCTCAAAGGCCTTTGCAAGCGAGCTGTCAAGGTGTGCACCGCCCGAAAGCAGCATATCGAGATTGCCGCCCGTAACCTGTGCTGCAGCTTCTTTGGGTGAAAGTTCGGGGTGTTTTGCCTGCACGGCTCTGATTCTGGCAAGCATACCCTGTGCAATCAGGGGAACAATGCGGATCTGATTAGGCTTGAAAATAAGCATATTCTTGAACAGGTCACGCATATCCCCGTTCAGGCAAACGCAGTTTCCGATATGAAGAGGGCCGATGTAGCCCGTAATGAAGCAGAAAATATGGTGCAGCGGAAGCACCGAAAGAACGGTGTCAACACGCACAACAATATCACTGTAGGGTTCAAAAATAAGGTTGCTGACGAGTGCCTCGCAGGAAAGCATAACGCCCTTCTTGTCGCCTGTTGTGCCCGAGGTGTAGATGATAAGTGCACAGGCTTCGGGATCCATTTTCACATCCGACAGGGCTGCATATTCAGAGTTTTCGGAATATTCCTCGTAAATTTTTGCGCAGTTGTCAGGATTGATGACCATTTCAAAGCTGATTTTGGGGCAAAGTGCCTTGATGCTTTCGATGTATTCGGCAAATTCTTCGCCATACAAAAGGGCAGTTGAATCCGAGTCATTGATGATTGCAGCAATGTCCTCTGCCTTGGAATCCGGGTCAATCGGCACAGCCACATGACCTGCAGTCAGTACGCCTGTCATGCAGACAATGTATTCGTATGTGCTTTTGCTGATGATGGCGATGTGGGTGCGTTCAGGGATTTCGTGGCGCAGCTTACGGCAAACGGCAAGACCGTCGCTTCTGACCTCGCTGAACTTTTTTTCGATGATTTCGCCGTTCTGAATGTATTTGATGAAGGTTCTGTCGTTGTGCTTTTTCGGTGCAACATCCAGAAGGTCGCGGATGGTCGGCACGTTTTCAAGTTTCATATTTTTTCACCCTTTTGTATAATTATAAAAATCAGCGGTCTTGTTTTACAAGGCATTCTACTGCATTGGTATATATTATATAATACTTCGGAAAAAATTGCAATTTGTTTGCATAAATTTTATCAAATTGTTAACAGAATAGAACATTGTGGCATTTGTTTGTCGATTTCAGCAAATTAAAAAGTATGAAAATACATGCAAAAGCGGAAGAAGGCGCACAATAGAGAAAAAGTGCAAAAGTTGACTGCAAAAATTTGACAAAATCGGCTCTGTTTATACAAGTATCTTTTTGTTATCAAATGAACAATTTGCATAAAAGTGTTCAAAAGGCCTTTATAACTGTATATTTATTGCAATATGCATAATTTTATGCATATTGTTGCATAGAAAAAACACCGACCGCAGAACAGCTCTGCCGTCGGTGATGAGTCGTGATTTTTTTTAATTTTTGCCGATAATGGCAAGACCCTGTCCGGGCTTTACCTCCAACCCGATTTGTCCGTTCGTGACCTGCACCTCACCCAGCAGCACATTGCCGTCGGGTGTGATTTCATATACATCAGCAGCGGTGAATGCGGCATCGGGCACATTCCATGCACCGCTTCTTCCCTCTTCGGAATAGGCTGCAAAAATGCGGTTGTCCTCGGTGACAGGCAGAATCACATCATTGCCCTTTTTGAGAATGATTCCGTTTTTGCTGATGCAGCTGTCCTGTGCGCAGGACACAACATTTTCTGTGAAAAATGCGGTATACTTCTTTTCGTATTCCGCTTCGGTGTTTTCCGTATAATGCAATCTTTTATATCGGTTGAGATACACATAGGGCAAATGATAGGTGCAGAATTCCCTCAGGAAAACAGGGCCCCAGACGGATGCATCATTGCCGTTGTTTTTCCAGATTTCCTCGCCGTGCATGGTGCCGTAAAATACGGCCTTTTGTGCTTTGTCATTGACATGGCCGCTGTAAAGAGACGGCGGAATGAGAATGCACTCGTCCATGGTGATATTCGATGTCCACCAGGTGGCGGGGATTTTGCCGAGTGTGCGCATAGGGATTTTTTCCCATCGGGTCTCTGTCATGTCTTCGCCCGATTGTGCATACATTTTGCGGTTCGGATGGGTGGGGGATTCATTGCGGAAATGATCCTCACGGTAGGTGTATTCGCTTGTCACATCGATGCCGAGCGCATGCATGTAATCGAGCATGCAATTGCGTGCTGCATTCTGCTCGGCAAGGTAGGTTTTCGGGTTCAGGCTTTCTGCAATGCAGAAATTGTCCACATGCAGTGTGCCTGCCTCCTGAACGGGCACCATAGCACAGAAGCGGTCAAACAGACGCTTGAAAATGCCGCTGTCCCAAAGCTGCTTGTAAGATGTTTTGTAGCAGTTGCGGTTGTTGAGAATCTGCAACACGGCAGGATTTCCGTTTATGTCCTTGCAGATGCAATCCGTGCTGACCAGCTCGTCAAAAATGCCGTCCTCACGCACCGCATCGGAGATGTTGACATGAAAGCTGATTACGGTGTTGTACTTCTTCGCTTCCTCCATCAGCCACAAAAGGCTGTCAAGGGCGGTTTCGTCGCAATCACGTTTCAGATTTTCATTCACAACATCCATTTCGGGCCAGCAGTCATCGTGGCCGAGTCCCTGCCAGCCGACAAGGTAAATGATTTTCGTAATTCCCTGCGTGATTTTGTCTACGGATTTCACAATGCTCAGTGCCTGCTCGAATGTAACATAAACCTTTGAACAGTTGTTGTCAAAATCAGGGTCGGCAAGATACATTTTCATCCACAAGGTTTTTGAATAATCGTAATTAAATTTATAAGGCATATCCGACACTCCGTTTCGTTAAAATGTTTCTTTATTGCTATTTTATAACACCCGCTACCGATTGTCAACGGAAATAAAACAGCACTCGTGTCATACATCTGCTGAATGTACTTTTTGCCTGTGTCGCATAAGACAAATAAAATATAAACAGGCACTTTTAAGCGGGTGATAACCTGCACTTAAAAATACCTGTTTTTTGTCCTGACTGAAAATAACGCAGCTTTGGGTCGTGTTATTTTACAATATAAGCATCCACGGCCTTGCCGTTGACGGACTTGTAGGAATAGGTGATTTCCTGTCCTTTGTATTCGCTTACATCTTCTGCAAAGAAAACCAGTCCGAGATAGTCATTGCCGGGGAATTTAATATTCCACGAATTGTCGCCGTAGTTGTGGTTCATGCTGTCAAGCACACCGGTGTTTTCAAAACGGTCCGATACAATGGCAATATCGTTGAATGTGAATTCCATAACGGTTTCCATGCCGTAGTAGCCTTCAATTTCACTGCTGCCGACCTCGTCAAGCTTGCCCACAAAAGTAAAGCGCTGGCTGTTTTCGAGGTTGATGAGCTCTTCCTGCGGCAGATACAGCTTTGCAACCAATACATTCAGAGCGGTTGCATAAGAGCCTTCCTCATCTGTGATGTAGAAGGTTGCAACGGCATGATCTGCTTCTACATAGCCGATCACACCGCCGAAGGTATACACCTTATCGGTCAGGCTGTTTGCGTATGCTGCATTGCCGATGGACTTATCGACCTGCTCTCTGGTCAAGGGGCTTGCCATTGCCAGCATTTCATCCTTTGTCAAGGGAGCAGCCTGCGTGGTTGCGGATTCGGTTGTGGGCTCTGTGCTGTTGCCTGTGTTGCATGCACACAGCGACAGGCACACAAAAACTGTCAGTAGAATTGCGATTGCCTTTTTCACTTTTTTGTCTCCTTTTGTTGGTGATTTGTGTTGGACACATTATACAATGCGCAATTCCTAAAGTCAACAGGCATAAACCATAATATGGAAAAGCGGCGAGACAGGCTAGTGCACAGGAGCCCGGCACTTTCAACGGCGATGCTCCTTGCCTTCTCAGTGGTCGAGTCCCTCGTATCGGAAAAGAAAGAAGCCCACCGACCGCAAGGGTCGCTGAACTTCTTTTGCCTAATCCCATCAAGATTGATACAAGAAAGACTTTCCCTGAAAATGGGGTGTAAAGTCTTGCACGGGTATTCTGCGGGTTTTAAATTGCAGAAAACAAACCAATGGGGGTTTCAAAATTATATGCCGTAGATTTTTTCACAATTATGTGATATAATCAGTTCGATAAATAAGAATTTATGAGGATGTAATTTATGGTTGAAATATCGTTCTTATTCTTGGAAATTGCTTTTACAGCAATCTGGCTAATGGTAAGAGTTGCCATATGGATTAAGCAAAAACGGATAGACTGGAAGCGAGAGGCCTTCTTGCTTCTGATGTATATCAATCTGGCTGTTATTATTCGATTTACATTTTTCCCAATGTCCAAAGTGGATGGACACATTCAACCACTTGTATTTGATATTGCGACAGCATTTCCGTTCAGAGTCAATTTGTTGCCGCTCG
>JAZOWJ010000367.1:0-3006 GCA_045659125.1 Acutalibacteraceae bacterium | reverse complement strand
AAAATAAACTCCGTGCCGATTTTTGCAAGGGTACGGACAAAGGAGAAAAAGCTATGTTTCGTTTTTGTGTCCCGTGTTTGTTGGGGCTGGAGGGCCTGATTGCCGATGAGCTGCGCAATATCGGTGCGCTCGAGGTCAATGCCGAAAACGGCCGTGTTCTGTTTTCGGGTGATGCCGCCATTCTGGCGAGAGCCAACATCTGCTGCCGCTATGCCGAGCGCATTCAGGTGTTTGTAGGCTCATTTGAAGCACATTCGTTTGAGGATCTGTTCCAGGGCACCAAGGCTCTGCCGTGGGAGGAATGGATCGGCAAAAACGATGCCTTCCCCGTCAAGGGCTATTCGCTCAATTCTGACCTGTTCAGCGTCAGCGACTGTCAGGCAATCATCAAAAAAGCGGTTGTTGAAAGACTTAAATTGCGTTACCGTATTCCGTGGTTTGAGGAAACAGGTGCGCTGTATCAGATTCAGTTTTCTATTATGAAAAATGTGGTGTCGCTTCTCATTGACACCTCGGGCTACGGGCTTCATAAGCGCGGCTATCGTCCTGCCGCCAATGCAGCACCGCTCAAGGAAACGCTTGCGGCTTCGCTTTGCAATATTTCGCGTCTTCGTCCCTATCATACTCTTTATGATCCCATGTGCGGCTCGGGCACCATTCTTGTGGAGGGTGCTTTGATGGCTCGTAATATCGCTCCCGGTCTGAAGCGCCGTTTTACTGCCGAAAAATGGGAGCAGGTACCTGCCGAAATCTGGAAGGATGAACGTGAGCGTGCCAAGGCTGCCGAGAAGCCCGATGAGCCGTTTGAAGCATTCGGCTCGGATATTGACCCCAATGCACTCAAGATTGCAAAGGAAAATGCCCTGCGTGCAGGTGTTGCCGATTGCATTCACCTGACAACAAGAGATCTGCGTGATTTTGCGCCGACAAGCGAAAGAGGCACACTCATCTGCAATCCGCCCTACGGTGAACGTCTGCTCGATGCCGAAAATGCACGAAAGCTGTATACCGATATGGGCAAGCTTTTTGTTCCGAAAAAGGGCTGGAGCTATACCGTCATCACCGCAGACGAGGAATTCGAGCGTTGCTTCGGCAGAAAGGCTGACAAACGCAGAAAGCTCTATAACGGCATGATCAAATGTCAGGTTTATATGTATTTTAAATAAAAAGCAAGGCAAATTTTTGTAAATCTTTTCTCGATTTATTGAAAAAAGACTTGCAATTTGTATTCGGTTGTGTTATTATATTACAGCGTTATGAGCGTGGGAGTCCACCCACGGCGAGATGTACGCAAAAAGTACTGAAACGGACGGTCCTCTGTCTTCGAACATGAACGTCTGATAATGAAACGGAGGATATAAAAATGGACGCACTCAAACTTGTCGCTCAGTCGAGCCTCAAAGCAGAACTGCCTGAAGTAGTAGTCGGTGACACCGTTCGTGTTCACGTCAAGATCCGCGAAGGCAACAAAGAAAGAATCCAGGTATTCGAAGGCACCATCATCGCTCGCAAGGGCAGCGGTGTTTCTGAAACCTTCACGGTTCGCAGACTTTCCTACGGCGTAGGCGTAGAAAGAGTTTTCCCCATCCACAGCCCCAACGTTGCTAAGGTTGAAGTTGTCCGTCACGGTCGTGTTCGCAGAGCTAAGCTCTACTATCTGCGCGGCAGAGTCGGTAAGGCTGCTAAGGTTAAGGAACTCATCAAGTAAGTTTTTTCTGCAAATGAGAAGGGGACAAGTATGTCCCCTTTTTTACTTATTTAGGGTGCCGGAGAATTTCCGTCATCCTACTCATGAAAGCGGTGTAACCTCTATGAAAAAAATCAACGAACTTTTTTATGAGCTTGTTTCCGTGCTTGTGCCTGCTATCACGGTCATTGCTGTTTTGTTCACCTTCTGCTTCCGTCTGGTCGGTGTGTCGGGACAATCCATGGATTATACCCTGGCAGACGGTGACTGGCTTTTGGTGATGCCCTATTACGGTGAGCCCGATTACGGTGATATCATCATTTCTACCCAGGAAAACAGCCGCCATGAAAACATTGTCAAGCGCATTGTGGCCATGGAGGGTGATGTGGTTGACCGTGCTCCCGACGGAACCTTCATCCGCAACGGCGAGCCGCTGGATGAAACCGCTTACATTATTGACGGCGATGTGTCGGGCAATTTCGGCGGATCGGTTGCATTTCCTCTGACCGTTCCCGAGGATTGCGTGTTTGTGCTTGGTGATAACCGCCCCATTTCGCTTGACAGCCGTTACAGTGCAATCGGATTCGTGCAGGAGGATTACCTGCTCGGCAAGGCCATCTGCCGCGTCAGCTCCGATTGGAATATTTACGAATAAAATTCAGCCGCAGGGCGAAAGCCTTTTGCGGCTTTTTTCAAATAATGAAGGAGGAAGAAAGCAATGGCTGATTCCCAGAAACAAATCGTGCAATGGTTTCCCGGTCACATGGCGAAAACACGCAGACTCATTACCGAAAGTCTGTCTTCCGTGGATGCCGTGACGGAGCTGGTGGATGCAAGAATTCCCGATGCCAGCCGCAATCCCGAGCTTGACGAAATCATCGGCAAAAAGCCCCGTATTATTCTTCTCAATAAATGTGACCTTGCCGACGAGCAAGCAACCGCAGAATGGATTGCACATTTTAAGTCGCAGGGCTGTGCCGCCCTTGCGGTGGACTGCCGAAGCGGTAAGGGCTTAAACCAATATCGCAACACCGTGCGCACGGTGCTTGCTGACCTTGTCAAGCGCAATGAGGAACGCGGCATGGCAGGCAAGGCACTGCGTATTATGGTTGTCGGCATTCCCAACACAGGTAAATCGTCATTCATCAACCGCATGGCAGGCTCTGCCAAGGCAAAGGTTGAGGACAGAGCAGGTGTCACCCGCCACAATCAGTGGTTTTTCATCGGCGGCGGCATTGAGCTGCTTGATACTCCCGGTGTTCTGTGGCCGAAATTCGACGACCCTGCCGTGGGCGACAAGCTTGCGTTCACGGGTGGTG
>JAZOWJ010000366.1:0-1629 GCA_045659125.1 Acutalibacteraceae bacterium | reverse complement strand
CCCATTCTTTCCATTCTTGCGTTAAAGGGAAGCTCAAAGCCTGTGACCTTCACGGGGCGCTGACCCGAAATGTGAATCAGCGGACCTAAGGAATGGGTGCAATAATAGAATGCACTCATGGTGTTTCTCCAGTGATTCGGGTCGCAGCAGGAATAGCCGGGCCAGCCGGGCTCACAGTTGTGCATATATTCGCCCTCACCGTATTCAAATTCACCGAGCACGCCGTCTTTGAACAGCTGGCGCATCTTGCGGGGAGCAGGCATATAGCAATAGTTTTCGGCATAGGCATAAAGCTTGCCTGTGCGCTCAACCGCTTCAATCAGCTCAACGGCTTCCTTCATGGTCTGCACGGGAAGCACCTCGCTGATAACATGAAGGCCCTTTTCCATGCAGCGGATTGCAAAGGGTGCGTGTTCATTTGCGTAGTTTGCAAGCACAACCGCATCCATGTCATGATTAAGGAAATCTTCAAAATTATCGTAATAGGTGATGGAATCGTTGTTGAGGTCTGCCTTGACCTCTTCGAGCACGGGCTTGTAGTTATCGCAAACAGCCACAAGAACGGCATTGTCGGCATCCTTGCAGTAGTTGATCATGCTCTTGCCTCTGCGTGCGCCGAGCACACCGATTTTAATCTTCTTGACAGGATGCAGCATACGGTTGAAGGTGCCGTCCTCGTTGTACATTTCGAGCTCGTCAATACCGAGCACATCGAGCATGATTTCCCAACGCTCGGGCATGTTTTCATCATAGAAAACGGGACGGAAGCCTGCCGAAATATAGCTCTTGACAGCGGCAACACGCCATTCATCGGTGGTCAGCACCGACCACTTTGCGCCTGCATCGTCCATCTTTTTGGCGGCGTATGCATTGAGGTATTTGCCCAGTCCCTTGCCTCTGTAATCGGCACGGATGCCGACCATGTGGAAGTCACCTGTTTGTGTTTCGGGATGGTAGGTTGCGGTCAGTGTGCCGACGCGTTCACCGTTGTGGTTCAAAAACAGGCAGTCCTTTTCGAGCACGGTGTCATCGTGGTCCTTGATGCAGCCGTCAAAAACGGATTCGTCGGCATCGTCACCGACAAGACCCTTTTTGCAGCATTCCACCCAAGCCATTTTGTCGGCTTGCGATTCGTATGCGCTGATGGTGTATTCCTCGGGAAGGGGAGCTTCCTTGTAAGGAGTGTTTGCAAATCTGTACATTTTAAGCTGTGCCATATCTTTTTTCCTCTCTTAATATGTTCCTTTTGTATCCAAAACGGCATTGCTTGCATTTTCGCGAAGCGAGCTGGTTGCAATGCGCTTTTGCAGTTCATTATAATACAATTCATCGTCAATGGGAAGCATTATTTCTGTTTTGAGCCATTCGCTCAACAGACACGCATCCATAAATGCAACACCGTTCAAGCCCTCGCGGCCTTCCACAAGCAGCTTTTCCTTTCCCAGCACAGCATTGGCGAAGTTGTTGAGAATGCTCACATGCTGACCCGATACAGGGTTGATGTAAGGCGGCTGCTTTTTGCTGCCGGGTGTGCCGAAGCCGTTTTTGTATGTAAGATTGAATTCGCGTTCATCCTGCTTCGACAGTGTGATTTCGAGCTTCATGCCGTTTGTACACACAAGCTTTCCC
>JAZOWJ010000365.1:0-5500 GCA_045659125.1 Acutalibacteraceae bacterium | reverse complement strand
CACACCGCTGACGATACCGTCAACAGCCGTGATTGCTTTTTCAATTTCTCCGAGCTCTATGCGAAGCCCTCTGATCTTGACCTGGAAGTCATTTCTGCCGACGAAGACGATATTGCCGTCTTCTCGCCAATAGGCAAGGTCTCCTGTTTTATACAGCTTGCCCTCACCGAACGGATTGTCGATGAACTTTTCCGCGGTCAGTTCGGGACGGTTGAGATATTCCCCGGAAACCGAATCGCCGGCAATGCAAAGCTCACCCATTACCCCAATCGGTTGAGGATTCATATACTTATCAACAATATACACCTGCGTGTTTGCAATGGGACTACCAATCGTAATTGCATCCGTGAATGTGTCTGTATCTGCAAATGTTGACCAGATGGGCACTTCCGTTGCGCCGTAAATATTGTAGATTTTGGCATTGGTCATTTTTCTGAATTCATTCAAAAATGCCCATTCCATTGCTTCACCGCCCAAAAGAACAGCTTTCAGGTATTGCAGGAAGCCTCTTTGCTGTGCATCGGCAATCAATGCCTTGAGCTTTGTTGGTGTTGTCTGCAAAAACTC
The DNA here is from genome assembly GCA_045659125.1 of Acutalibacteraceae bacterium. GTDB lineage: Bacteria > Bacillota > Clostridia > Oscillospirales > Acutalibacteraceae > RUG806. Next base: position 4,933 of record JAZOWJ010000365.1, on the reverse strand, counting down.
AGCTTTTTCTTTTTCCAGAATCCTTCTGAGGGCTGTCTGATTGCGGCATTGCTGTTCGTCTGCCAGCACCGTACATAAGCCATGCACCAGCGGCAGAACGGTTTCCGTGACAAAAATATCGAAACTGCAGGTAGATACGGACAGAATCTTTTTAAAATCATCCGTGATGATTTTTCCGGCAATATTATGTTCATTCTTTGAAATGTAGTTGACAACGTTACGGTGTTTTGCCATGACACCTTTGGGCTGACCCGTGGAGCCGGAAGTGTAAATGCAATAGCAAAGCGCAGTGTTCTGCATTTCAACATTAGGATTTTCCGTACAGTCAGATTGCAACAGGGCATCTATATTTTCCGATGAAATCACCAGACGGGCATTTGTATCTTTGCACATAAAGGCAATGCGTTCTTTCGGCAATTCGGAATCAATGGGAAGATAGGCCGCCCCTGTTTTGAGAATACCGAACAGAGCCGCCAAAAGATAACTCTTTCTCGGCAGCATCAGCCCCACAATATCTCCCTTGCCGATGCCTTTTTGCATCAAAGAATGGGCAATACGGTTTGCTTCTTCATTAAGCTCTCGGTATGTCAGTGTCTTGTCAACTGCTGTAACCGCTGTTTTGTCAGGTGTTTTTGCAGCCTGCTCCTCAAACAGCGCATGCACGCACTTGCCCTGCGGATAAGCAGCTTTTGTATCATTGAATTCATACAGCAGCTTCTGCTTTTCTGCAGAAGATAATATTTCCAACTCTTTAATATTTTTATGCGGATTTTCAATTGCATCATACAGGATATTGCAGATACGGCTGTGCATATTCCTGATTTCATCTTCATCAAATTTATCAACAAGATAGTCATAGTGAACATACAGCATTCCCTCACTATCACGATCTTCAATATGAATCTGCAGGCTTTCTGTCTGCATTCCGCTGTGGTGCCATTTGCTTTCAAAGCCGCTGCCTGACACAACTGCGTTCTGATAATTCAGTGTAATGTCATATAATTTTGCATCCTGATTGCGCTCACGGCTTACCTCTTCAATAAAGCTGTTATAATTGAATCTTTGATGACGCAAAACTGCAAATACGGAATCCTCAACACAAGCCATATTGCTTACAAAGGAGGCATCACTGTCGAATTCAATCAGCACGGGAACGGAATTGATAAACATTCCCATTGTATTCTGCTCTTTTACACCGCTGCGGTTGATTACGGTTGTGCCGATGAAAAAACGATCCGAATGCAGTTTTATGCGGCTCATATATCCGCCAAGAACTGTCATGAACAGTGTAAAAACAGAAACATCCTTTTCTTTTGCAAAAGCAAGAATTTTTGCAGTGCATTCCCGATCAATTACAAAAGTTTTTCTTAATGCCCTATAAGATTGTGTTTGCTTTTCGGATATAAATGTGGCTTCGGGGCATTTTTCAAACTGCGAAACAAAATATGCCTTATCCCTTTCATATCGGCTGCTTTCTATGTATTTTTCTTCTGCCGCAACATAGTCCTCATACGAATATGCCTGCAGCTCTTCCTTGTTCAGAATTTTAAGCAGCTGTGTAATAATAAGAGTAAGTGTCCATGCATCAGAAATAAAATGATGCAGCTTTGCAATAATCCCCTTTTTTTCGGGTAATACAATGACTTTGATTTCACAAAGGGATCCGTAAAAATCAATCGGCTCCTTTGCATATTTATCAGCATATTCTTCAAATGCCTGCATGCAATCGAAAGAAAGAACCTCAATCTCCTGCGGTTTATACGATTGCGTATACTGACACGGTTGCCCGTTTTCTTCAAAAACACGAATACGCAAGGCATCATTCAGGCGATATATTTCATTGACTGCATTTATCAAGCTGTCAACAGCACAATCTGCATACACAAAAACACTGCCGCAGATGAGAGCAATGCTCTCCCCTGCGAACTTTTCCATGTTATAAATTGTTTTTTGAGGTTTTGTGATATTCATATATCTTCTCCTGCTGCCGAAACCTTTGTTATTCGAAAAAAAATGCCTCTGTTCAGCTGATAATATCAATTACATCCGCCACAGTCCTGATATCCTTGATATCTCTGTCCGGAATTTCGACATCGAATTCATCCTCCACAGCACAGGCAATCTGTATCAGGTCAAAGGAATTCAGCCCCAGATCCTCTTTGATTACCGTTTGAGCACTGATTACAATGCTGTTGTCATTTTTATATTCTCTGATGATCTGCGTTAATTTTTCCAACATTTTATTAATCTCCGTAGTTTCGCTTTATCTTTTTTGTTGTGGTTTTCCGGAATTCGGAATCCTTGAATTTTACTGCTGCAATCTGCTTGTAGGACGGTAAGCTTTTGTTCAGTTGATCAATTTTACTCTGCACAATGATTTTCACATTTTCAACGTCTTCATTGCAGAAAATTTCAGCCTCCACAGAGTCTTTGCAACCGTACACCACAACCTCTTTCACTTCAGGAATATGATTCATAATCAACGATTCCAGTTCTTCGGGAACAACATTTTTACCGTTGGAAAGAATGATGAGGTTTTTCTTTCTGCCTGTGATGTAAAGCAGTCCGTCCTCATCAATGCTGCCCAGATCCCCGGTTCTGAACCACTCACCGTCAAAGGCTTCGGCGGTGGCTTCTTCGTTTTTATAGTAGCCCATAAATACGATGGGCCCTTTTATCTGCACTTCACCGTCCGCGATTCTCGCTTCAAGTGCAGGCTGAATCGAGCCGACACTTGCAGGTGCGTAGTGCTCATTTCGCATGGTTGTAACAATGGGCGAGCATTCCGTTATGCCGTAGCCGTTTGTAATTTTAATACCGATGTCCCGGAAGCTTTTGACATATTTTTGCTCAAGCGCAGCTCCGCCGCAAATAATCATTTCAAGATTACCGCCGAATGCTTCAAAAACCTGCCGAAAAAGCTTGCGCTTCACATCAATGCCTGCCTTCAAAAGCACATTGCTGCCAAGGATTGCAAGCCTGAATGTCTTTTCCCTGCCTTGCTTTTTTACATTGGCGCATATTTTGTCGTACATGGCCGCAAGAATCATCGGCACCACTGCCACATACTTCGGCTGTGCATATTGAATGTCATCAAAAGCACGCTTTAGACTTGTATTGATAAAAATCGAAAAGCCCTTCAGCATCGGGCAAAGAACACAAGCCATAAATCCGTAGGTATGATAAAACGGAAGCAAAGCAACTGTGTTGCCGGGCAATTGCAGATTCATTGAGCTGATGATTAAATCCTTTGCCAGATTCCTGTGATTGAGCATAACCCCTTTGGGCTGCGAGGTTGTGCCGGAGGTAAACACAATGGCACATAGCTTTTGCTTGTCAATCACAGTATCCGCAAAGCTTGTGTTGCCGTTTGCAATAAGCTCGCGTCCCTGCTGCAGCAGCTGCTCAAAGGATTTCATATTGATGCTTTGCATTCCGCAGAATTGTGCAATATCCGAATAGGTGTTTGCATGAATGAGAAGCACTGCATCACTTTTTTCAAGCTGAAACTTTATATCCTCTGCAGTAGCCTCCTTGTCAATGGGAACAACCACATTGCCGCCGTTGACAACAGCAAAATAAGAAACAATCCATTCATAACTGTTTTCGCCGACAACAGCTATGTGTGCATTGACGTATCCCCGGCTGTGAAGAAATGTTCCGAGTGCATCAATGTCTGCCTTCAATCGGTTAAAAGAAATTTTAACCTCTTCGCCTTTCTTTTTATAACGGAATGCCGTTTTTTCACCATAGGAATCAGCGCAGTATTGTATCAGATCCTTCAGATCGGTCGGCTCTCCGACAGAATAATAAGGGTACTTTTTATTTTTCACAAACAACACCTCTGAAAAGATGGATGCTTCTGCATTGAAATGCAGCTCGAAAACATATTCTGCAGCACTTTTGAGCCATCAGAACCCGTTTTTGTATTCCTCAATCGGTTTGCCGCCGCGGGCAAGATAGGCTTCATAAAGCTCCTTCTTGCGTTCAGGGGTGTAGGAATAGTTCCACAGATTTTCGACACCGCGGAAGCTTTCAAATGTTTCGTCGGGATAAATCACGGCCTTGCCGGGCTTGTAGGGCAAGGGGAATTTTACGGTGCCGTTGGCAGAAATAAAGCATTCCTTGGCCTGCGCGACGGCAACACGGTTGGCTTCATAATGCGGCCATTCCTCGTCGTATTTGATCTGCGTGGTCGGAAACAGCACAACGGGAGCATTTGCCTTTTTGTAGAATTCGGGGGACAGCCCCATGTGGCCGTGGTGCGACACCTGCATGATATCGCAGGCAAAAATGCTGTGATAAAAAGACAGCAGCACACGGTCAGAGTGGTCGGATGCATCGCCGGGGAAGAAAATACGTTGTCCCTCGGCCTCACACAGCAAAACGGTAGAGGAATTGTTGTAAACCTCAAACGAGCAGGGATACACCTCTTCATGGGTGCAAAGCACGGTGAAGGCAAAATCCCTGACATAAAACCGCTGACCGATGTGCAGATTCACAACGGGAATTTCGGGGTGCTTTGCAACTTCGGCAATAAACTGATCGGTGAATCTGCGGTCGGCACAATCCCATTTTTCAGCATCGGGGTGTGACTGGCTGATAAAATTATAATACAGCCGTTCAATGGTCACATCCGCCATGTTGTATTTCAGAAAATCTGTGAATTTGCAGATGTGGTCGGCATGGCCGTGGCTGAAATACCAGCCTGCAATCACGCATTTTTGTCCCTTGGGTGTGTGTTCAATGAGAAAATCATGCAAGCGGTCATTGTCACGCATGGAATAAGAATGCGCACTGTCGATGACGAAAAAGCTGCCGTCTGCGCACTGCATCACATAGCACATACCGCAGTCGATGAGTGTGTGATCGGTTTCAAACTGCCACAAAGCAGGCCTGACCACACGGCTGCACGGCTCGGGTCGGTTTGCAT
>JAZOWJ010000364.1:0-1941 GCA_045659125.1 Acutalibacteraceae bacterium | reverse complement strand
CAGAATGCCTTCTTGATCTTCTTGCCTGTATCGTCAAGACCTGCGCCAAGATACTTCATGTATTCCTTCTTACCGCCGACACCGCCAGCGCCCGGATAGCCGCCTGCGATAACCTTGCCGAATACGGTCAGGTCGGGAGATACGCCGAAGTAGCCCTGTGCACCTGCCATACCGATACGGAAGCCGGTAACAACCTCATCGAAGATGAGAAGTGCGCCGTACTTGCGGCAAAGTCTTTCAACACCCTTGTTGAAGTCGAAATCAAGGGGAGTGGTACCGCTTTCGGGACCGACCGGTTCAATGAATACAGCAGCAGTGCCGCCTCTGAACTGGTTGGCTCTGAGCTTTCTTTCGAGGTCTTCCAGATCGTTGGGGAAGAATTCCTGGGTATGCTTGAACAGGTAAAGCGGAACGCCGTTAGCCTGTGTGAACTTGGAGCCGGGAACACGGATGCCGTAGCCGAGCTGATCGGACCAACCATGGTATGCGCCACCCATTTTGATGATGTTCTTTTTGCCGGTTGCAAGACGAGCAACACGAACAGCTGTCATGCAAGCTTCTGTACCGGAGCCCTGCATACGGAACATCTGAACGGTTTCAACGGAGTCAGAGATCTTCTTTGCAAGCTTGTATTCAAATTCATGGAACAGACCGGTGGAAGGACCACAGGTGTTCAGCAGGTCAATAACCTGTTCACGAATCTGGGGCGGGTTGGAACCGAGAACGGTCGGACCGCCTGCCTGCAGGAAGTCAAAGTACTTGTTGCCGTCGATATCATAAAGGAAGCAATCCTGTGCCTTGGTGAAAACGAGCGGGAACGGATAGTTGAAAGCAAGGTTGTGCTGAACGCCACCGGGAATTACTTCACGTGCCTCGGCAATCATAGCCTTTGAGGTTGCGCACTTTGCTTCGAAATAGTTGTCAACATAAGCAGCCAGAGCTTCCTTGCTGACCGAGTAAATCGGCTTGGCAATCAGCTCGTCAAGTGCCTTGTTGACAGCCGTAGTGTCATGGTAATCGGTAATTGCAAAACGAGTGTCCATTTTGGTTATGCCTCCATATATTATTATTTAATTTTAATAATACCATATATATTTTATCTTTTCAATAACAAAAGTGGGCAGATTGTTAAAAATTTGTTACATTTTTAAGTTCTTTTGTAAACAAATGATGCCTTTGGGGGTGATATCCACGCAACCGTAGCAGCCGTCAGCCAAAGAGCCCGGATTGAAAAAGTGAATGCCGTTTTCGTATATGCTTGTCGGAATGTGTGTATGACCGAACAAAACAAGGTTGTATTGCTGCAGCTGTGCAAAAAGACCGAGCTTGTCCAGCCCGAATTTGACATTGTAAAGATGTCCGTGGGTTGCAAAAATACGAGCATCGCCAAGGGTAACGGTTTGCGTGTCGTTCAATTCCTGACGGAAAGCGGAATCGCAGTTTCCGCGCACAAGAAAAAATGTGCGGGGGTCACTGTCCTGCAAATAAAGCATATCCGCCGCACCGTCCCCGAGATGAAACACCGCATCGGCTGTCGGCTCGGCTCTCAGCACGGCTTCAAGCCGTTCTTTGCGTGAATGGGAATCGGATATGACGAGTAATCGCATAAAAAAACCTTCTTTCGCATAGATATAAAGCAGGGAGGGATCATTTTGCAAGATAATCGCATTGAAGCACTTCTGAAAATGTTGGCCGGGAAGCCGACAGCAGATGAACTGAAGGTGAAAAACAATATGGTCAGTTCACTTTCAGATGAGCAAAGGGCCTTGTTCAATAAAGCACTTTCCGACCGGGAAACGGCACGGCAATTGCTGCAAACACCGCAGGCAAGGGAAATATTGAACAGATTACAAGGCAACGGTGGTAAAAATGGATCTGAATGATCTTCTGTCTTCGTTAAGTGACGAAGATATGAAGCAGCTAAGTCGGAGGCCAAGCGGT
>JAZOWJ010000363.1:0-11413 GCA_045659125.1 Acutalibacteraceae bacterium | reverse complement strand
ATTTTTTAAGCAAATCAGCCGTTCTTTTGTCATACGCACCACCCGGGTAGGCATGCCCGACAACCCCATAGCCTGCAAGCTCTGACAGCTTTTTCATATCCTCAACAATCTGCTTCCTGACCTGCCAACGGTTCATTTTTGTAAGGTCAGGATGAGTCACGGAATGGGTGGAAATTTCATGCCCTGCATACACTTGCATGGCTTCTTCTTCGGTCAGCTTGTTGTGCGCAATCTGCTTGCCGACGCGTTCGAGGGTATTGCTTGTGCCGAAAAAGCCCGAATTGATGTTGAATGTGCATTTTAAGTTGTAACGGTTGAAAATTTCAACCAGTTTTTTGTCCTGCAAAATGCCGTCATCATAGCTGAGTGTGAAATACTTTTTGTATGCCATACCAACACCTCATTTTTCTTCAAAGTATATGTGCGCAAAATCCTTTTGCAGGGCACTGCATGGGGCTTTGCCGTCAGAAAGCAGCTGCAAGGCATATTCAAATTGCAGTTGCCGTTCGGTTTTCAGATTGAACGGTAAAAGCCTTGTGTATTGTGCGCGGATTTCGTTTTCCTCTTCGATTCTGCAGGCTGCTTCTGCCTTGTCGTGCGGTGTGTAAAAGCAGAAAATGCCTTCATTCGGACAACGCAGCCTTTGCAGCTGCCAAACATCTGTCGGAAGCCCCAACAGGACGGTGCTGTAATTTGCTTTGCAGAAGCCGCCTTGTGTAAAACGGGTTGTGAATAAAAAATCAATTTCGCCCGAGGCGAAGCGGTCAACGGCTTTTTGGCGCTTGGTGTATTCAATTGCGCCGTGTGAAAGCGCACAGCGGTGCCCGAAAAATCGGAAATAGCGGTATGCATCCTCGGCAGTCTGCCTGCTTGTGCAAAGCACGACCGCGCGGCTTATTTTGCCGTCCTGCACAAGTGCCTCGAAAGCCGTAAAGGGTGATGTGGTCTGCTGCGAAAACAGATTTTCCTGTGAAAGTGCAACACCCGGATAAATCCTCGACGGTGTTTTCAGCTGCAGGTTGTTGATGATATCGCGTATTACGGGTGAGCTGTCGGTTGCACAAAATGCACAGACAGGTAATTTGTATTCCGGCTGTGTGCGAAGCTCTGCAACGGCAAGCAATCGCTTGTCAAAGCTGCATTGCACGGGGGACACATTTTCAGCCTGCAAGACATACATGGCGGAAAACGCAGTATCCTGCACAAATGAAGCAAAATCCTCATCCGTCAGCATGGAAGCAGATGTAAACAAAACACAGCTTTCACTTTCTTTGACTGTTTTCAGCACGTCTGCATTTGTTTTTGGCGGAAGGCTTTTACCGATGAAATAACACTTTGTGCCTGCAAATGAAGATGTGTACCACGCATTCGCAGTGCAGGGAAGAACGCACAGGATTCTTCCGCCGATACAGGCTGTGATTTCCGTAAGCAGCTTATCCCTGCAATCTGTTACGGGACGGAATACAAGCACATCGGCAGAAAGCTTCAGTTTTTCGGTAATGGTTTGTGCAGTTCTTGAAAAGGTCAGCATTTTTTCAGTCCTTAAAATGAATGATAAAATCATTATATCAATTAAAGTTTACAAAATCAATATTTACATTTTGCTTGCATTGTGTTAAAATGGTTTCAAAATATGGAAAAAAGAAGGTAAAAGTTATGGACACCAGAACCCCTCAGCAGATTAAAGAAGAAATCTGCGAAATCGGCAGAAGAATTTACATGAACGGCTTTGTTGCCGCAAACGACGGCAATATTTCCGTCAAGGTCAGCGAAAATGAATTCTATTGCACCCCCACGGGTGTTTCCAAGGGCTTTATGACCCCTGATATGATTATTAAGGTAGACGGTGACGGCAATAAGCTCGAGGGCAATCTCAATCCGTCCTCCGAAATCAAAATGCATCTTCGCGTTTATCGTGAACGCCCCGATGTCAATGCTGTTGTGCATGCACATCCGCCCATTGCAACCGCTTTTGCTGTCTGCAATATTCCGCTGGATGAATACATCATGCCCGAGGCTGTTTTGTTCCTGGGCACCGTTCCCGTTTGTGCATACGGCACACCGTCCACCGACGAGGTCCCCGAATCCCTGCTGCCTTACATTGAAAATCACGATTCCTTCCTGCTGCAGAACCACGGTGCACTGACCGTCGGCAACACCCTGATGCGTGCTTATTTCAACATGGAATCCGTTGAATTCTATGCAAAGGTTGCAAAGTATGCAAAAGAACTCGGCGGCGGAAGAGAATTTAACGATGAAGAAATGGCAAAGCTTGCCGAAATCCGCAAGGGCTTCAATGTCGGCGGCAGACATCCCGGCTTTGAACGCAAAAAATAATCCGATTTAAAGGAGAAAAGAATCATGGGAAAGAGAAAAATCATCCGCAAGGCCATCACAGCAACCGCACTGCTTGCAGGTGCTTATGTATATCTGAACAAAACAGGCGAAATTGAACCCATCGGCTCCGAAAATTTCAAGGAGTCCGTTGTCAATTACAGCAAGCAGAGAGCCTGCAGAGAACTCGACAAAACACTCACCAACGGTCTGACCCTTGTTGAAAGAATGCTGGCTCTTCCTGCCAATACAGGCAAGGATACCGCACAGTATTTTTATGAGGGCACCGAGGAATTCCTTAAAACAGCCCCCAGAGGTGCAAAGTGGATGCTCGGCTCTGCAAGTGCAAGCCTTGTGCCCGATGACTGGCAGACACATCCGTATTTCCTCGGCGGCTACATGGTGGCCGAAAACGGCTTCACCAACCGCGTTGAGCAGCTGATTGACGATATGCGTATCCGTTGCATCGCCCTGTCCGACAACACCGACCGCGGTGTGCATCTGTTTGGCACCATCGACTGCATCGGCTTTTCCAACAAGGATATCCGCGTCGTGCGTTCCATGGTTGCTGCCAAGGCTGCCAAGGCGGGCATCAAGCTCGGCTCTGTCAATATGTTCTCCACCCATTGCCACTCCTGTATTGATACACAGGGTCTGTGGACAAAAACAGAGGATGGCGGAAAAATTCTTTCCAATCTCAAAAAATCCATTGCAGGCAAGGAGGTTGCGCAGGGAACCGACCTGCATTTCCTTGAAGTGCTTTATGAAAGAGCTGCAGATGCCATGTGGAATGCCGTGCTTGATATGGCACCCGGCAAGATGACCTTTGCACAGAAGGACATCGGCAGCGGCTATGTGGACAACCGCAACCGCCCCTCTGCAACCGCACTGCCCACCATGCTCAATCGCTTTGTGTTTACTCCCACCGATAAAAAGAAGGCACCGACCATGATTGTCAACATCGGTGCGCATCCCGACGTTGCAGGTCTTGCCTGCAATGACGGCTCCTCGGGCGGCCGTGAAATCAGCGGTGACTATGTTTATTACCTCGGTGAAACCCTTGCTCAGTACGGCTACAATTGCATGTTCTTCAACGGTGCCATCGCAGGTATTTACATGGCAAGAGGCCTTTCCAACGACGGCATGCCCATGGAAAAGCGCTATGAGCAGTCTGTTCGCTACGGCAGAGAGCTTGCAAAGATTGCCATCGGCATGACCATGACACAGGAAGAAATCGAGGCCGATAAAGCCCTTTCCGAGCCTGATGTTGTGGCAAAGGAAAAAGAGCTCTGCGGCAAGGCTTATACCCTTTGGTATGAAAATTGGGAGCCTGTTGCAGAACGCAAGCTCAATCCGAAGCTCAATGTCCGCATCCGCGAAATGACCGTGCGCGTTACCAATCCGCTCATCCGTATTGCAGGTAAGCTCAAAATGGCAAACTATGACTTCTACCGCAACGGCAGAGATTCCTACCTTGTTACAACCGAAATCGGCTACATGGAATGGGACGATGTTAAAATTGCCATGGTGCCCTGCGAGCTTGTTACCGACCTTTATAAGGGCGGTAAGTCCCTCACTGCGGAAGGCTCCTGCAGAGGCTATGACTTCGGTTATCCCTGCCTGTGCGACATCTTCGGTGATGACCTCATCTGCTTCGGTCTTGCCAATGATGCTGTCGGCTACATCGTGCCCGACAATGACTACTCCATGCGCCTGCTGGACGGTCACTATCATGAAACCCTGTCCCTCGGTGACGAAACCGGTTCAACCCTCATCAGAAGCTTTATGGCACTGCAGAATGAACTGAAATAAATAAAAACGGCGGTGTGGTATGCTTTGTACCGCACCGTTTTTTTGAGAGGTAATGTATGAACATCAAGGATAAACTCAATCTCTGCTATGAGGGACTCGTCGAGCATGGCCCCATCACGATCGTAGCCTTTGGCGACAGTGTGACCCACGGTGCGGTCGCACAGGACGAAATCAATTACGAAACCGTTTATTGGAATCGGCTGAAACAAAAAATAAACGCAGTCAATCCGTATATGCCTGTTAATGTCATCAATGCAGGCATCGGCGGGATTACAGCCGACGGCTCGCTTGCACGCATGGATCAGCAGGTGCTGACACACAATCCTGACCTTGTAATTGTCTGCTTCGGTCTGAATGATGTCAACGGCGAGCTTGAAACCTATCTCAATGCTTTGAAAATTATCTTTGAAAAATGCCTTGCTTTCGGCACGCAGGTCATTTTTATGACACCCAATATGCTCAACACTTATGTTGCAGATGATACCTTCGAAGAGCTCAAGGGCTATGCTGCCGTCACCGCAAAAATGCAGAACGAGGGAAAAATGGATCTGTTCATGCAGTCAGCCGTCAAGCTTGCAAACGAAATGAATGTGCCTGTCTGCGATTGCTACGCAAAATGGAAGCAGTTGAGCAAAACGCAGGATGTAACGATGCTTCTTGCAAACCGCATCAATCACCCCACCAAGGAAATGCACGAGCTGTTTGCGCAAGGGCTTTTTGATATCATATTTGCATAAGAAAACGGAGCATCCTCGCTGATGCTCCGTTCATTTTTTAATGTATGTTTTCTGTCAGCACTACATTGCCCTCATCGGTGACGGTGGCAATGATGCCGTTTCGGTTGACCGTTGCATAAATGGGCACCTTTGCCGTGACGGTCAGATTCCATTTGACATTGGGATAAATCTTGCCGAGTGTGTTGGTCACAATCGCAATTTCAGGGCTCAATGCCTTGAGGAAACGCATGGAGCTTGAGCCGTAATAGCCGTGATGACCGATTTTTAAAAGATCGACCTCTCCGATTTCGTCAAGCAGCAAATCCTCTTGTCCTGTTGTGGTTGTGATATCTGCAGCAAGAAAGATCGTGTAGCCTGCTTTTTCGAGCTTCATGCCGACGCTTTCTGCATTGTTGCCCTCATCATACAGCAATGCATCCGGCGTCTGCGCATGGAAAAGGGTGATGTCAAAATCTCCGAAGGTGAATTGCTCGGGCAGATCAGACACCCACGGTGTGCCTGCAGCCTCAGCTGCTTCAAGAATGCGATCTACAATGCCCGGTACATCCCAGATTTCAATTTCATAATCGTGCAGCACACTCTTGGCAAGCTCTTTCATATACAGTGTGCCGACTTCAATACCTGCATCGGCAAAAATTGCCTGTGCATTGCCTGTGTGGTCATAATGATGATGTGTCAGGAATAAAAAATCGAGCCTTGCAATGCCGTCCTCATCGGTACACACCTTCTTGATGTAAGAAAGCACTGTTTCCTCAAATCCCTCATAATCCACATTTTTGCGCGGATTGTAGTTGCCTTCACCTGCATCCACCAAGGCAAAATGCCCGTTGCTTTCAAGCAGAATGCAGTCCGAGCAGCCCGTGTGCAGAAAATGAATACGGTCGTCACCGTTTTCAAGGGTAAAGGTCTCGTTTGTGATTTCATATTCCGCTTCGTAAATATTGCAAAGAACCAAGGTCATCATGTCCAGAATAAAAATCAGGAACATGAACGGAACAATGATCCATGTCACTACTTTTTTTGCCATTATCGCACCGTCCGAATAAATTGTTTTTCTATATTATCACATCTTTTCTATTTTGCAATGATAAGTTTAACTTTTTTTAAAATTTTTCTTGTATCTTAACAAAAAATACTGTATTATGACCATGATTTTGATTTGAAGGGAAAAAATATGAAGCTTTCTGTTGAAAAAAATACATCTGCAGCCGCAGCCCTGCAAGGATTTTGCGCTGCATTATATATCTTTCCTCTTGCATTGAGTGTCGGTGTTCTGTCGGGAGTCGGTGTTTTTGCAGGTATGGCAGCAGGGGTCATCGGCTGTCTTGCGTGTGTGGTCGGAAAAACCATGTATGCACCGTGCTGGATGCTCTTTATGCCTGCTTTTTTTATGATTAAGGAATTCGGCACGGGCTTTGCCTTTGCATCAATGCTTGCAGGCGGTCTGCTGTTTTCGGTGTCACAGCTGATTTTGCAGAAGAAGAATATAAAATTTGAGCTGACCGATGCCGCCAAGGCAGGCCTTGCACTCGGTGCGGCATTTCTTGCAACGGTGATTCTTACCAAGGATTATTTCGGCATTGCAGCATCGGGGAACACCGCACTCGAAATGCTCAGAAGCTATCGCTCCAACGGCTTTCATGCCAACTGGCGCGGTGTTTTGTACGGCACGATCACGCTTGTCATTATGATTACATGGCCGCGAAAATTCCGCACCTTTAAAAGATATCTTCCTGCACCGTTTATGGCACTGCTGATTCCGCTTGTGTTTAATATGGTCCTCAATCGCGAGGCCTACCGCACCCCCGTGTATGAAGCAGGGGAATATGCCTTCTCTGATCTTGCTGTCTTGTTTGATTTTACGGCAAACACGCATTCGTGGTGGCTGCTTCTGCCGTCTGCAATCGGCTTTTGTGTCTGTCTTTTTGCTGCTGCAGCCTTTTTCGGCACACAAAAGCAGGATGCTAACGGCTTTGCTGTCGGCAATATGCTCGGCTCAACTGTGTGCCTGCCCATGCGCTCTTATGAATTCGGAAAAACCAATGTTCTCGGTGCTTTGGTCGGTGCGGTTACGGTTATTGCATTGTCCTGCCTGTTTCCTCTTATCAGCCGTATGCCCACGCATTCCATGGCGGTCGTGCTGATTACGCTCGGCTGGCAGAGTGTTCCGTGGGGGCTTGTTGCAAAGTCCTTTAAGTCGGGAATCAACGGAATTCTTGCACTTTTGCTTGTGTTTGTGTGCTTCGTTTTTGCCGATCCGATCGTGGCATTTCTGCCGCCGTTTATTTCCTTTTTTGACAAAAGAAAAGACGAATCTTTTTCTGTCGAAAGTTGACAACAGATTGATATTATGATATATTATTAGTGTATATAAAGAATGGGAGGTACTGTCATGCTTTGTAATAACTGCGGTCAGCAAAATGCTCCCGGCGCCCGTATTTGCGTTGCTTGTGCTGCGCCGCTTGCGGCTTCTGATGCCAAAATAAATTGCCCTACCTGCAAAGCCGAAAATTCCTCGGCAGAAAGATATTGTATTAAATGCGGTTCGCTTTTGGTGAAAACGGGAAGACCTCCCGCACCGCCCGAACCGAAAAAGCCTGCTTATACCTACAGAACCACGGTGCGCAAGCTTGATCCCATGCCCCAGGCAAGTGTCAAGCCGCCCGTTGCAAATGCTTATACGCAATCTCCTGTCAGCACACCGGTTAATTCCTACACCGCTTCTCCCGTTGCTCCTGTGAAAACACCCGAGCAGAAAAAGAAGGCTGAACAGATGGATGCGCTTTCCGCATTGCTCTCCTCCAAAAATTCTGTTGTTTGCTCTTACTGCGGTGCATTGAATGAAAATGCAGACGGTGATTGCTTTGTTTGCGGTGAACCGCTTTACAAGGAAACAAAGCGAGCTGAACCCGAAGAGCCTGTTGTTGCCCAAAAGCCGAAAGCCGAACCTGTAAAGAAAAAAAAGCAGCTGCCCTTGCATGTTGTCATTTTCAGAAAGGTCTTTGGCCTCGGTAAGAAAAAGGACACAAAGAAGGCCGGAAAAGAAGCTGCAAAGAACAAAAAGGGCATTCCGCTGCCTGATAAAAAGATACTCATCGGCGCGATTGCAGCATTGCTTGTGCTGGTGCTTGTTATCGGTGTTGCGTCCGCAGGCGGCTCAGAAAATGTGCTTATTTATGATGAAACTGACTATAAGCTGTTCTATTCCGTAGGCTCGGGTCAGGCCCTGCTGTATGCAGACGGAAAGCAGATTTCTGCGGAAGCTGCCTCCGAAGAGCCAAAAACCGTATTTTATGATATGTACGGTACCTGCGGTGTCTACACAACACCCGTGCAGGAGGGCGGTGTTGTTACCACAGCTGTTTATTACTTCAACAGCAAGGGTGCAACCCGCATCATCAATTCTGTCAACAGCTGCATTTATCTGTCTGCAGACGGCTCTGCGTTGCTTTATATTGATGCGTCCAATGCGTTGGCTCTGTATGATGTAAAAACAGGGGAATCCGTTACCATCGTTGAAAACGGCGGTTATATCACAGGTGCATTTGCCCTGTCGCCCGACGGCGACTATGTCATGTACGGCTATCGCAACCAATCGGGCACCAATTCCGTTTGCATCTGGAACAACGGCGATGTCAAGGAAATCTGCTCAAGCGGTGTTCCGATTGCCGTTTCCGAAGGCGGTAAAAAGGTTTATTATCTGACCGTATTGAACAATACCTATGATTTTTATGTAACCTCTTATCGCAGACCTTCCAAATTCACAAAGATTGCATCGGGCATTTATGCCAATGCACTCAAGTTTAATGCCGATTTGTCCGAGGTTCTGTTTACTCTCCTTGACGGCGGCACCTACTATTCCAAGAACGGAAAGCAGGCACAGCGTGTTGCTTCCACCAATATGTATCCCATTGTCTGCAACTCTGTCAACTATAAGTCCTGTTCGGGGCTTGCCACCATTTACGGTGTATCGGAATTCTTTAATAATTTCTGGATCGGTGAAAACGGTCTGTATTATGTTGAATCGGGCGAAGAGGCACTGATGCTTGTTGCAGGTGTGCTTGATTATGATATAAGCTACAGCGGTGAAAAGCTTGTTTATGTGGATATGCAGGGTAATCTGTTCATTGCTGACCGCAAGAATGCACAGGACACCAAGGAGCCGATTGCCGAAAATGTAACGGCTGCTGCAGTAACAGGCAACAGCAAGGATGTTTATTACCTCAACAGTGTGCATGCATTGTGCAGTGTGAATGAAAAGAACGAAAGTGTTCTGATTGCACAGGATGTTGACGGTATTATGTGCACCGAAGAGGGTGTATATTACAAGAATATTGTTGCCCAGGGAAGCCCCTATGCACTCAACTTCTGCTCGAATGCAAAGAACGGAAAAACGGTTGCAGACAGTGTGCTGAACTTCCAGATTTCTGACGGCTGTGCTTATTACACCACGGGTGATGGCCAGCACATGTATTACAGCAAAAACGGTAACCGCAGCTTCAAGCAGCTGTATTGATACACAGAGGTATGTGTTGTGGAACAAGATCGAATGTCGGATGCTGATTACGGGCTTAAAATTGAAAAACCATACCGCAAAAACCGTTTGCAGGGCATCAATGCACTGGGTATACTGTTTGTACTGATCTGTGTTTTCGTGAGCATGCTGTTTGTGCAGCGATACATTCAACATGACGAAGCAAATCGATACCAATCTGCAGTTTCGGCAATTGCGATATCTGTGGAAAATTCCGTTTCGGCGAGTATTTCCGACGAGGATGCAAAAAATGCACCTGTGAATATAAACACAGCTGATGTGCAGGAGCTTTGCAGACTTTCGGGAATCGGCGAAGCCAAGGCAGTGTCTATTGTTGACTACCGAATCAACAACGGTCCGTTCACCTATAAGGAAGAGCTGATGAAGGTCAGCGGTATCGGTGAAAGGCTTTATGAAAAGATCGCACCGCAGATTGTCCTGCGTGACAAGGCTGAAAAGTGAATCCAACAAAAATCCCTGCATCATGCTCGATGCAGGGCTCTTTTTTTATTCTTCAATTTGAATGTATTTGCTTATAAATGCCTTGCAGGCTGCGTGGTATTTTTCAGGGTCAAGATTGACGGAATTTGCATGATCTGCACCCTCAATTGTGCATTTTTCCTTTTCGCAGGATGCAGCCTCATACAATTCATCACGCATGCTGAACGGAACGAAGGTGTCTGCCGAGCCGTGCAAAAACAGGGTAGGCACTCTTGATTGTGCAACCTGATGAATGGGGTTGTTTTCCATGATATCCCAGCCTGCACGCAGATGGTACCATCTTCTCGGCAGAGCAAGTGCCCACGGTGCCTTGAAATGCACAGCCTCCTTGATAACATTGTTGAACTGTGCCCAGCAGGTGGTAAAGCCGCAATCCTCAATCATGCATTTTACGTTTTCGGGGCATTCTGCCTCACCTGATGCATTCATAACCGTAGCAGCACCCATGGATATACCGTGCATGATGATTTCTGCTGTGGGGTCATTTTTGACCACATGGTGAATCCAGTCAAGAATATCGAGTCTTTCAAGCCATCCCATTGTGCAGCACTTGTGCTCACTCTTGTCGTGTGCTCTTGCACAAGGACCGATGATGTTGAAGCCGTAGGAATAGTATCTTCTTGCCATGGACGACATCTGATGCGGTCTTGAGGTATAACCGTGGCAAACGATAGCCCATTTGTTGCTCGGCTTCGGCTGACGGATAACATAAGCATAAATTGCCTTTCCGTCACGGTTCATAATGGTTTCGCATTTTTGTGCCTTTGCATCGAACCATTCGCCGTCACCGCAGGTATCGAGTTCATTGTCGCGGATTTCCTTCAGGCGCTTCGGGTCGGGATCATTCTTCGGCAATTCGTATTTACCTCTGAAATCCGAAAGCAGCAGAAAATGAGACAATTCGCAATAAGTAAAAACAAGAAGTCCTGCGCCGAAGGCAGCACCTGCCAATAATTTTTTCATATGCAATCCTCCTGTTAAATGCTGAACAGCTTTTGCGCAAGCTCGTCTGCAATTGACTTTGTATGCACGGGATAATAGAAATCAAAATCAGCAGCTCTGCGATTATCTACACCGACCCAAACGGTTCTGATATTGTCTGTGCGGATAATCTGCCGAAGGGTGTCAAGCTCATCGGGAATCAGCTCATTTGCTGTTACAATCAGAATATTGCCTGCGTCCAGCAGAATGTTTGCAACCTCACCGAGTCTGCGGATGTGCTCGTTGCGTTCCTCGGGGCTGTTCATGGAGTCATCGGATTTGATGTCGGAGTTGACCCCGTACAGCACATTTCCGATTCCGAGGTAATAGGCAATTTTACCGTGTTCAAGCAGCTTCTTTTCAAGCTTTCGTGCAATTTCCTTTTTGTCGATCTGAATATTGCCCGTCAGGATAATCAGCTGCGCACGCTGTCTGTAATAGCCCTCGCGTTCATGCGGTGTCATGCTGCTCTGAATCCATTTGACATTGCGACGAATAAGCTTCTTCTCGAGCT
>JAZOWJ010000362.1:0-1971 GCA_045659125.1 Acutalibacteraceae bacterium | reverse complement strand
ATGGGCGGCATGGGGGCTATGAAAATTGCGCTGAACAATCCCGACCGTTATTTTGCTGCAGGCAGCTTTTCGGGTGTTCTTGATTTTGCGGATGTTGCTTTGGTGGACAAGGACCGACTTGCTGCGGAATTCCCCTTTATGCTTCCCTTTATGGACGACCCTGCCGCAAGTCCGCTGAATCCCACCGCCCTGCTTGACGGCGAAAAGCACAAGGATCTCAAGCTTTATGTTTCCTGCGGCTTGCAGGATCATCTTGTGGAAACAAGCCGTGCATTCCTTGCCAAGGCAGCTGCTGAAGGGCTGCAAGTGGAGAGCTGCTTTGAGGACGGCACCCATGAATGGGGCTTCTGGAATCGCCATGCGGAACGCTTCATCGATTTCGCACTGAATAACTGATAAAACAAAAGCGAGACCGCAAGGCCTCGTTTTTTTGTAAATTATGGTTGCAATAAAACGCAAATAATGATATACTGAAAAAGCCAAACATTACAATTATATTATGATGCTATCGATTTCTCTTCTTTTTTGAAGGGGCTGTTTTCTTGTTATTTTTTACCCGTGAAATTTGGTAAAAGCGCAAATTTCGTCGGGTTATGAAATTGGGAAATCAGTATCATAATTGTTTTGTTTGGCGACAAATCGAGGTTTGCGTTTTTCGGTGCGGCAGCTTCGGTTGTCGCACTTTTTGTTTGTTTTTTTGCACCGGAACGCATGCTCCGATTGGCCACACAAGCTTTTGCATTCCAAAAAGCGAAGAAGCCCGTTGAAAAACGGGCTTCTTTGTTTGTATTACTGTTTATCCGTGGTGATTTTTGCCGTGGTGATTGCCGTTTTCTTTGCCGCAGTGGGTGTTCTCTGCTTTGTTGTCGCACACACCGTCATTATCGGTATCGGCATACTGATTGGAACAAGCGGTGTTTTTGTTGTCGCATACACCGTCATTGTCGGTATCGGCGTACTGTTTGGAGCAATCGGTATTTTTGTTGTCGCAAACGCCGTCATTGTCGGCATCTGCATAATTGCTGCTGCAATTGGTGTTTTTGTTGTCGCAAATACCGTTGTTATCGGTGTCTGCGTAATTGTTTTTGCAGTTGGTGCAGGTTCTGTTATCGCAGATGCCGTCATGGTTTTCGTCTGCATGATGGTTGCGTTGGCCGGCAGCTGCGGCAACGGTCAGTCCGATGACAACAAGCAGCAAAACGGCAATCAGAACGGTAATGATTTTTTTCATAAAAGTGCCTCCGTAGGTCTGTTGTGGGGATAAAAAAGCCGTGCAAAGGCTTGCACGGCTTTTGTGACGGGGTTTACTCAGCTGACGGATTCAACAAGCTCGATGAATTCGCCGATGATGCTCGATGCGGTGTGCTGACCCATGGAAACAAGAAGGCACCAGGTGTCGCTTTCAAGGGAGCCGGATTCTGCATCGTACTGGAAGCCTGCTACGGTGTAGTAGGGATCGGGCTCGATGTAGCCTGCAGCATCATTCATAAGGTCGCAAACGATGAGATCTTCACCGAAGTAATCGCGAAGTGCAAGGTAGGGGAAGTCAGCAAGGGGAGCGCTGTCAAGCAGAAGCTCGCTCATCAGCTCACCGGGATCCAGGAAGATCTTGACGCTGTCGCCGATTTCCATGTAGCCGATTTCAGTCAGGCCATAGTATTCCTTGGTTTTCTTGTCAAACACAAGGGTGTTGCTTGCAATACCGGTCTTCAGAAGAACCTTTGCCACGTTGTTGTCGATGGGCAGAAGAATCTGCTCCATGCGGATGTTCATAACGGGGTTGACCTGTTCTTCTTCCACAGTTGCAAGATCCTCATACCATACGGTGTAGTTTTCGGTGCCTGCATATTCGTTGACGGAAAGCAGGTCGCCTGTTGCCTCGTTAAGGGCAATTCTTTCTTCCTCGGGCATGGTCATGGACAGTGCAATGTAGCCCAGCTCCTAACCGAAACGAACAGCACTCAGGTGGCT
>JAZOWJ010000361.1:0-9485 GCA_045659125.1 Acutalibacteraceae bacterium | reverse complement strand
GGAACAGAGCAGCTTCCCCGCTGACCGCAGCTGACTACGGCTACATGTTCGACGTCATCGACGGTTATGCAGAAATGAACGAAATTGATGACAACGAAGAACTTGTTAATCCCGATGCAAAGCTTAACGTTACTGCAGAAGGCAACACTCTTACCGTTGTTACCACTGTTGAAGTTCCCTACTTCTATGAACTTCTTGCATTCCCCACCTACATGCCTGTAAAGCAGTCTGTTGTTGAAGCTAATCCCGATGGTTGGGCAACTGATCCCTCCACCTATGTCAGCAACGGTGCTTACACCATGACTGAATGGGCACACGATTCCA
The DNA here is from genome assembly GCA_045659125.1 of Acutalibacteraceae bacterium. Classification (GTDB taxonomy): domain Bacteria; phylum Bacillota; class Clostridia; order Oscillospirales; family Acutalibacteraceae; genus RUG806. The sequence goes on along the minus strand of JAZOWJ010000361.1, from coordinate 9,161 downwards.
AGATCGTTTACACCAAGAATGCTAACTACTACAACGCAGAAGCTGTTACCATGGACACCATCGAATTCTATCTTTCTGATGATGCCAACAACATGCTTGCTAACTTCAAGAACGGCGACTGGCTCTTCATCGACGACGTTCCCACTGAAGAAATGGCAGCTCTCGAAGCTGACTACGAAGGCGAATACTTTGTAGAAGGCCAGCTTGGTACCTACTATGTTTGCTTCAACGTTAACAAGAGCCTGCTTCCCGCAGATTCCGCTCTTGAAGGCGCTGAAAAGGAAGCTGCTGAAGCTGAAATCAGAAACGCTCTCAGCCTTCTTCTTGACAGAAACTACATTGTTGAAGAAATCGGCCAGGCAGGTCAGGTTCCCGCATCCTCCTTCGTTGCTATGGGTCTTACCGAAGCTGACGGTTCCGAATTCTATCAGAATGCAGGCTCCTCCGAAGAATACTTCGGTTACTACAACGTTGCTAAGGAAGCTTTCGAAGCTAACTGCGCAGCAGCTGTTGAAACCCTCAAGAAGTACTTCACCTATGACGAAGCTACTGCTAAGTTCACCAACTTCCCGACCGTAGAATACATCTACAACGACGGCCAGGGCCATCAGCAGATCGGTGAATACATCCAGCAGGCATTCGCAGCATACGGCATCACCATGACCCTTACCTCTCAGGAATGGAACACCTTCCTGAACACCCGTAAGAACGGTGAATACAACATTGCTCGTAACGGCTGGCTTGCTGACTACAATGATCCCATCTCCTTCCTTGATATGTGGATCACCGTTTCCGGTAACAACGACGTTCAGTTCGGCAAGGATGCTCACGCAGACGTTGCTGCTTACAGCGTTGACCTTACCGCTCTCGGCATTGACTATGTTGTTGAAAACGGCACATGGGCTGAAACCTATGACTATGTCATTGGTCTTGTCAAGTCCTCCACCGATGCTGAACTCAGATATGCTCTTATGCACGTTGCAGAAGACCTTCTGATGTCCACCGGTGCTCTTTGCCCGATCTACTACTACACTGACGTATTTATGTGTGACGATGCTGTTACCGGTTGGTTCAGCTCTCCTCTCGGCTATAAGTACTTCATGTATTCCACTGTTGCTGAATAAGTAACACGCGGAACAACCCGTTAAATAACATGCGCCTGCAGATCTTGCGATCCGCACCCGCTTTTTGTGTTGTTATTGCTTTTGTTATTTTCTTTTCTTTAAAACTGCGATGGTGGTGGCGGTGGCTGCGGTCAGGGTCAATACACCACCGATTGCAACGGGCTTGATGAGCTTTTTGACCTGCATCACGCTGGTCGGCATGATCGGCTGAATCAGCTCAAACAGCGGATTGTGGAAGCGGTCATTGGTGAGTTCCCCGAAGGTGAGAGTATAATTGGTATATGCTCGGGGGTTATCCTGCGGAATATCAAAAATGCGAACACCGCGCTTTTTACCCGGACCGTACACATTGAAGCCTGTGCCTTGTGTGTAGCCGAGATCAATTCCTTTGTAAGGAAGAACAAAGGAGTTGATGTGGTCATGGCCGAAGAAAATGCCAAACACATCGCCCTTTTCTGCGAGAATGTCAAACTGTCCGCTCTGTGTTTTCGGAACAGCAGGGGATTCGCCCATAAATTCACCCCTTGCAAGCGCTTCGGGCGGTAAAACAAAGTACTGATCCTTGAACGCATGGAAGGCTTCTACAGCCCCTTTTGTGCCCTTTGGAACACGAACAATGGTGTTAACAACCTCCCACGGCGGAATGTGCTGGAATACAAGCGACGGAATATAATCACCGTTTTCTTCCTTGAGTGCATCGCGTGCATTTTTGTATGCCTGCAGCTGCTCTTGTCCGATGGCATTGTAAGCACCCAATTCTGCTTCGCCGTTTGAATCAAACAGATAAATATTGAATTTGATTTTGCCGTCCGTGCCTTTGATGGGAAGACTGAACAGACCTGTATTATTGTCGGTATAAGAGCCGCCTGCACAAACAGGGGACTCGGCATAAAGCTGCATCTGACGGGCATTGGTGATGCCGCATTGGTTGTCATGGTTGCCGAATGCAACAATAAACGGAATGCCGAGCTCTTCAAGAGGCTGCGTGAGTGCTTTGAAAATCTTGCGCACCTTCTTTTCGGTGTCACCCTTGAAGGTCGGAATAATGCCATAGATCTGGTCACCTGTAAAAACAACAAGATCAGGCTTTGCATTCTGCACGGCAAGACGGATGAGCTTTACCGTGTCGGGATTCATGGTCGGCAGCTCCTGGGTGTCTGCAATCTGCATAATACGCAGATTACCGTCAGGACGGAAGGTGATTTCTTTATTGTAAGGCATTTTTTACCTCCGAAAAAAAAGAGGCAACGGATTTCCGCTGCCTCTTGCATTTACGATTTATTCTTCTGCTTCTTTGTCTGTGATTGCAAGTGCAAGCAGATCAAGCTGATCCTTATCAACAGGTGCAGGGCAGTTGGTCATGGATTCGGTTGCATCCTTGAGCTTCGGGAATGCAATAACATCACGCAGGCTTTCGCAACCGAGCATCTGCATGACAAGACGGTCAAGACCGATGCCCATACCGCCATGAGGGGGCGGACCGAAGCGGAAAGCATCCAGCAGGAAGCCGAACTTCTTATGTGCTTCTTCATCCGAGAAGCCAAGCAGCTTGAACATACGGTTCTGCAGCTCGGGGTTGGTGATACGGATGGAGCCCGAGGAAAGCTCAATACCGTTGAAAACAAGGTCATAAGCCTTTGCACGGACCTTTGCCTTATCGGTTTCAAGATATTCAAGGCATTCATCCATGGGAGAGGTGAACGGATGGTGCATAGCAACCCATGTCTGGCTGTCTTCATCCCAATCAAAGAACGGGAATTCAACAATCCACAGCAGGTTGTTGGTGTCGGGAATAATGTCGAGCTTCTTTGCCACGTCGCAGCGCAGAGAGCCGAGAATGGAAAGTGCAAGGCTGTTCTTGTCTGCAATGATAACAACAACGTCACCCTTTTCAGCGCCGACCTTGTCGAGAATTGCCTGCATCTTTTCTTCACTGATGAACTTACCGAAGGAGGAAGCAATACCGTCATCGGTCCAGCGGATCCATGCAAGACCCTTTGCGCCGATACCCTTTGCCTTTTCGGTCAGCTTATCGATTTCCTTACGGGAATAGGTGGTCACTGCGTTCTTTGCGCAGAATGCACGGACGCTGCCGCCTGCATTGATTGCACCTTCAAATACACCGAAGCCGCAATCTGCGAGAATGTCGGACAGGTTCACAAGCTCCATGCCGAAACGGGTGTCGGGCTTGTCGGAGCCGTAGCGTTCCATAGCATCCTTGTATGTCAGACGGGGCAGGGGAAGCGGAATGTCAATGCCGAGACCTTCCTTGAATACCTTTGCAATGTAGCCTTCACCGATGGAAAGAACATCCTCAACGTCAACGAAGGACATTTCGATATCGATCTGGGTGAATTCGGGCTGACGGTCTGCACGGGAGTCCTCGTCGCGGAAGCAACGGGCGATCTGGAAATAGCGGTCAAAGCCTGCTACCATGGACAACTGCTTGTAAAGCTGCGGAGACTGCGGAAGTGCATAGAATGTGCCGTGGTGCAGTCTGGAGGGAACGAGGAAGTCACGTGCACCTTCGGGTGTGGAACGGATGAGAATGGGAGTTTCAATTTCAATGAAGCCGTTGTCATAGAAATAGTCTCTTGTGATCTTTGCAACCTTGTTGCGGAACAGAAGATTGTTCTGCAGCTCGGGACGGCGAAGGTCAAGATAACGGTATTTCAGTCTGTTGATTTCATTTGTGGGGCAGTTGTTGATGATTTCGAAGGGCGGTGTTTCGCTCTTGTTGAGAATGCGAAGCTCCTTGACATCAATTTCAATTTCGCCGGTGGGGATTTCGGTGTTTTTTGCGGAGCGCTCACGCACCGTGCCGACTGCTGCAAGAACATATTCGCTCTTTGCGGATGCTGCTTTTTCAAAAACAGCCTTATCGGTGTTTTCGTCGAATGCCAGCTGAATAAGACCGGTTCTGTCGCGCAGATCAATAAAGATCAGGCTGCCGAGGTTACGCTGACGCTGTACCCAACCGAAAACGGTTACTTCTTTACCTGCATCGCTGAGACGGAAATTTCCGCAATAATCCGTTCTCTTGAGGCCTGCAATAAATTCCATAATTTATATCCTCTCTTTGTTTAATATCCTTATTATATTACAGTGCAAAATCTGCGCCTGCAAAATCGCCGAGTGCATCGTTGATGGTCAGGCGGATGAAGTCATCGCAGAAATCATCCAGACCGAGCTGTGTGACCGTACCGTCACTCATGCGCTTGACGCGGACTTCCTTGTTTGCAATGTCGTCTGCACCGAGAATCATGGTGTAGTCAGCCTTGCATTTGTCGGCATACTTCATCTGCGCCTTGACCGAACGGCCTGTTACATCTGTCAGTGCATACACACCCTCGGCACGAAGATCGTTCACAAGACGCATAGCCTCAAACGAAAATTCTTCGTTGTAGGGAGCAATATACAGAGAGCAATGCTCCGGCTCGGGCACTTCAATGTTCTGTGCCTGCATCAGCAGGTCGAGTCTTTCAACACCCATGCCGAAGCCGCAGGCAGGCAGGGGATTGCCGCCGAGCTGTTCGACAAGACCGTCATAACGGCCGCCTGCACAAACTGCACTCTGTGCACCGAGGTCGTGTGTGATGAACTCGAAAACGGTTTTTGTATAGTAATCCAATCCGCGGACAATGTGCGGATTGATGATAAAGTCAATATCCATTGCCTTGAGATACTTCTGCACGGTTGCAAAATGCGTGGTGCATTCGTCGCAAAGGAAATCGGTGATCACGGGTGCTTCAGCAGCAATTGCCGAGCAGACGGGGCTCTTGCAGTCAAGAATTCGCATGGGGTTGCGTTCAAGTCTGCCAAGGCAGGTTTCGCAAAGGTCACCCTTCTTTTCGTTGAAGAAGGCAAGCAAAGCCTTGTGGTATTCCTTGCGGCATACAGGACAGCCGATGGAGTTGATTTCGAGCGTAATATTTTCCACACCGATGCGGTCGAATACATGGCGTGCAATTGCCATGACCTCTGCATCCTGTGCAGCACTCTGGCTTCCGAAGGCTTCTACGCCAAACTGATGGAATTCACGAAGTCTGCCTGCCTGCGGTTTTTCGTAACGGTAGCAGGAGGTCAGGTACCACAGCTTCTGCGGAAGCGGCTCGTTGAACAGACCGTGCTCAAGGAATGCACGCACAGCACCTGCTGTGCCTTCGGGGCGCAGCGAAATGGAGCGCTTGCCATTGTCCTCAAAGGTGTACATTTCCTTCTGCACAACGTCAGTGGTGTCGCCCACGGAACGGTTGAACAGCTCGGTATGTTCAAATACGGGGGTGCGGATCTCATAGAATCCGAAGCAGGCAGCAGTTTCGGCTACTACCTTTTCAATGTACTGGTATCTGTGCGCTTTGGACGGAAGCAGATCCTGCGTTCCGCGGGGCGCTTTGGTGAGTAAAGCCATGTCGTTTATATCCTTTCAACCGGCACAAAATAATCCTGTGTGCTGTGCCGTTGTTCTTTTGCTGTCGCTCAGTGCACAAGCTCGCGCCAGTCAAGGTCGCCTCTCTCAAGACCTCTGACCAACGATTCAGCCGTTGCAATGTTGGTAGCACAGGGCACATTGTGAACGTCGCAAAGACGCAGAAGTGCCGCATCATCGGGCTCTGTGACCTTTTTGGAAAGCGGATCACGGAAAAGCAGCATCAGGTCAATCTCGTTGCAGGAGATCAGGGAGCCGATCTGCTGTGCACCGCCTTGAGCACCGTTGAGGAACTGCTTGATGGGAAGCCCTGTTGCGTCTGCAACCAGCTTGCCCGTTGTGCCTGTTGCGCACAGGTTGTGATGACTGAGAATACCGCAGTAAGCGATACAGAATTGAGTCATCAGTTCTTTCTTGGAATCGTGTGCAATCAATGCAATGTTCATAAATTCACCGTCTTTCTGATATTATATCAAATATAAGTGGTTAACAGAATTATTGTAACACATTTTATACAGTTTTACAATTATTTTTTTATTTTTTTAAATAAGATATGCGAAGCGGAACATGCTCGCCGTCAATTCTGCGCAGAATGCGTGAAAAGGCCTTTACTGCAGGACTGTTTTTCTTGAGTGCCTTGCCCGTTACGCTGGAAAACATGATTTTTTCTTCCTCGGGAATGACACCGATGAGCTGCACAGCCGTTTGGTCAATTGCAAAGTCAATGTTGTATTGCTTTTTCTTCCGTGCGGCCTTGTAGTCAAAACGATTCACGACAAGGCGAACCTCGTCAATGCCGTCCTGCGTCAGCACACGGGCTACTGACCATGCCCCGCGGACAGAAACCGCATCGGGGGTGGCTACTACAATGGCTCGCTTGGCACCCCTTGCAGCTCGCTTGAGTCCGTTGCCGATGCCTGCAGGGGCATCAATGAGAATCAGGTCAAAATCATCCTCATGCTTTTCAATGAAATCTGCAACCGCATCCTCGGGATAGTCAGTCTGCAAACTGCGCGGAACGGGAAGCAGCCACAGATTGTCTGCAATAGGCAACAGGGCTTCCTGCTTGGTGCAGCGTTCTTCGTAAAGATCCATCCAGTTGAACGCACAAGCCTTGTCGCAGCCGAGCATGATATCCAACGAGCCAAGACCGGCATCGCAGTCAATAAGCAGGGTTCTTTTGCCTGCCGCAGCAGCCATTCTGCCCAAGCCTGCAGTCAGCGTGGATTTGCCGACACCTCCCTTACCGGAGGCAATGACGATTCTGTTTGCCATTTGTGTGCATTCTCCTCTCGTGTTGAAATCAGCCGATAAGCTCGTTTACGGGCTGGCTGTATTGAATTTCATTCTGCAATGCGAAGTAGTAATCATAGATATCGGCAGCAACCTGTGCGGTCGAAGAGCCCGAGCCTGCGTTTTCAACAACAATGGCAACGGCAATCTGCGGCTCTTCATAAGGACCGAAGGTAATCAAAAAGCCGTCGGTGCCCTCGACATATTTGCCGTTGATGAGCAGTGTTTTTTCTGCAGTACCTGTTTTTGCCGCTACCGTGTACGGTAAATCCACGAAGCTGAGAGCGGTGTTGGTTTCGGTTGCAACAAGCCGCATGCCTTCCTTGACGGTATTGATGTTTTCAATGGAAAATCCGGGCTGTGCGGCAATCTGCGTTTCGTGGCTGTAGATGACCTCGCTGTAATCGGCGCTGAGAATTCTGTCGATCAGATAGGGTGTATAGCGGATACCGCCGTTTGCAATGGTGGCTGCATAAACCGCCAGCTGCATAATGCTGAAGGAGTTGTCGGACTGACCGATGGCAGCAAGCAGTGTTTCACCCTGCTGCCAGGTAGCACCGATGGAATCTCTGTAGGCAGGACCTGCAAGGATGCCTGCGCTTTCGCTGATTTCAATGCCCGTAACCGAGCCGAGACCGAACAGCTTTGCGTATTCCTGAATTTTTTCAATACCGAGCTGCTCTGCAAGCTGATAAAAGAAAATATTGCATGAATGCTCAAGCGCGGTTTTTACATTGACATAACCGTGTGCTGTCTGCTCATGGCAGGCAAAGGTGATGTCGAAATATTCATACGTACCCTTGCAGAAGATGGTGTCGTCGGCATCAATGATGCCTTCCTCGAGGGCTGCAAGTGCAACGGCACATTTCATGGTGGAGCCGGGTGCATAGGTGCTTTGTGTGGTTCTGTTCCACAGCGGCTTGCCGGGATCCTGCAGCAGCTTGTTGTAATCATCATAATAGGTGTTCAGGCTGAAATCGGGATAGGATGCGGCTGCAAGAACGGCACCTGTGTGCACATCCACAACCACAACCGCACCTGCAGGGGACAAGCCCTGTGCAAGCACATCCTCTGTCATGGTTGCCTGAATGCGTTCCTGCAGGGACTTTTCCGCAACCTCCTGCAAGCCCTTGTGCAGGGTTGAAATGACGGTATAGCCCTGCTGCGGCAGCACGGAATATTCCTTTGTGATGTTTCCGTCGGAATCCACAAGAAAATCAAGGCTTCCGCCAGCGCCGTGCAGATAGCTTTCGGCGGCGGCTTCAATGCCGAACTTTCCGTATTCGGAGGTCTGTGTATAGCTTTTTGCCTTGAGCTGTGCAATTTCAAGGTCTGTCAGTGTTTTGTCCTTGAGCGCTTCATTGAGAAGCTCCTGCTCAGCTTTGTATTCTTCAGCACTGATTGCGCCGACAATGCCGAGAATATGCGGTGCCAGTGTGCCGTCATCATTGTATTCGCGGTAGGCGGCAACAACCGTGTCAACACCCTTGAAATCCATGTTGTGCTCCATGATGTATGCCGTGGTTTCGGCAGAAACATCCTTTGCAAAGGTGTAGGAGGTCAGATACCCGAAGGAGGTCTTGACCATGTTATAATATACGGAAGCCAGCTTGCGCTGCTCATCCGCCGAATAATTTTCAAGCTCATAATCGCGTGCAAACGCATCCAGACAGTTCTGTGCGGTTGCGTAGGTGTTCAGGTGCAGCATTTTTTCGGATTTCATGAAGGCAATATCGCTTTCACGGTCCTCACAGAAGCGGATATTCCCGTCGGGACCGAATTCAAGCGGCACTTCATCAATCCATTCATCGTTGTTTGCTTCTGCAGTGCGTATCAGGGAAAGAAGAATCTTGTTCTGTTCTTCACGGCTTTCGGGGAAGGTGACATAATAAATCACAATGTCCGAGCCCTGTCGATTCTGCACAAGGGGCTGTCCGTTGCGGTCAAGCACCTCTCCACGGACAGGGGAAACTGCAACCGAATAGGATGCAACGGCTGCCGTGTCATTGTTTTCTTTGTTTTTTGCGGCTGTGTATTGTGCGCGGAACAAAATGCCTGTGAAAAGAAAAATGACGGCAAAGAAAAATGTTCCCAAAGCCCGTATTCTTGTGTTCAGCTGATTCACTCTGCCGCCTCCTTTTTTCTGAAATAATTGCTTTTATTTTGCTTCTTCCGCAACCTTGAATTTTTTCTCCAGTGCACGCAACAGGAAATACAGGGGAATTGCAGACAGCGCGGTGAGCAAGACCAGCGGAAGATAGAAAAGAAACAGTGCACGGAACATACCTTGTGCGTTCGGAATAACATAGACCGCC
>JAZOWJ010000360.1:0-6211 GCA_045659125.1 Acutalibacteraceae bacterium | reverse complement strand
TATGCCTTGACCTGTGAAACATACAGCCAATTAACATCTCCGCCGACTGCCGTGTTGGAAACAAACGGTGCAAATGTCTGGTGGGTGCCTGAAAACATGACCGTTGCGCAGTTTCTTGCAACTGCACCGACCGATATGGTTGATATTTTCAATGCGGATGAAGAAAAACTTTCCCCGGATGAAATAATTGCAACAGGTTGCGAATATAAAATCAATCATCCCGGACAATTTTTCAACATCTTTCATCTGATTGTGAAATATGACTTCGACGGCGATGGCCTTGTTACTGCCGCCGATGCAAGGCAGGCTCTGCGTTTTGCTGTTGGGCTGGAAAAAGCAAGCAAAGATCAGTTGTATGCCGCAAATGTGAGCAAATCTCACGAATTCACGGCAGACCTTGCACGCACCATTCTGCGCTATGCTGTCGGGCTTGAACCGTAAGAGCTATTCTTTATAAAAACACAAAACACCGCAACGGAAAGACTGCCGTCAGCGGTGTTTTTTTGGTCTGTGTTTATTTGTGATACGTCTTGCCTGCGTTGATGGTAAAGCCGCGGTAAATCTGCTCTAAAAGCATGATTCTTGCCAAGCGGTGGGGGAAAGTCATTCTCGACATCGAAAGGCGCACATTGGCCCTTTTTTTGACCGTATCGGACAGGCCGTAGGAGCCGCCGATGATGAAGAAAACGGGTTTTCCCGTCTGTTGATTTGTTTTCAGCAATTCCGCCATATCTTCGGAGGAATACTGCTTGCCCTCAATGCACAGTGCCGCCACAAAAGCAGAGTCGGGAATGCGTTTTAAGATTTGCTCGGCTTCCTTGTCGAGGGCGGCCTGAATCTGCGATTGGGCAGGATTGTCGGGCAAGGTGGCAGCCGGAATTTCAACAATTTCCGTTTTGGAAAACTGCTTTAAATATTTCATGTATTCCGCGCTTGCATCCTCAAAAAAGCGGTCCTTGAGTCTGCCGACTGTCAGAATGGTTACAGGTAACATAAATCTTCCTCAAAAAATAATATACTTGTCGCAGCATTTTTCGGGTGCGACACACAGGGTGTAGTCGCGGTTTTCGACGGCACCGAGCCTGTCGAAGGCTGCTTTTGTGCAGGCGAATGCCTTTTCGGCGGTGTTGCTTTCCTGGCTTACATGCCCTAAAATAAACCGTCTTGTGCGCATATTGTTGAGCAATTCCGTTGCTGTCTGTGCGCAAGCGCCGTTGGAAAGATGGCCGAGGTCGGATTTGATTCTTCTGCGCAACGGCAGGGGATAGGGACCGAAATCGAGCATGTCGGGGTCATGGTTTGATTCAAGCAGCACAAGGTCGCAATCCTGTAAATGCCTTAAAATTTCGTTGGTCACAATACCTGTGTCCGTGCAGATGCCGACCTTTCGTTCCCCGAGGTCAAAGGTGTAGCCCGTGCTCTGCTTTGCATCGTGCGAGGTGCGAAAGGCGGTCACACCGATATCCCCGATGCACACATCTCCCGTCATTTCGTAAGCAGGGAATTTGCCGTTGATGATTTCCATGCCCAGCAGCGCTTTGTAGGTGCCCGGGGAAGCATAAACGGGAATTTCGTAGCGGCTTGCAAGCACCTTGATTCCGCTTACATGGTCGTTGTGCTCATGGGTTACGAAAATTGCGTCAATTTTTGTCGGGTCAAGCTGCAGCTGTGCAAGGCTTAATTCGAGCTGCTTTGCATTGGAGCCTGCATCCGCAAGAATGCCGTGCTCTGCGGTGCCGATGTAGGTTGAGTTGCCCTTGCTCGAGGAGCAAAGGGTTGCAAATCTTGCCATAATATATCCTTTTAATAAGTAATCAGTTCATTGAAGCATTTGATGGCATAGGTGTCTGTCATGCCTGAAATGTAGTCAATGATGGCTTGTATGTAAATCTTTTCATCGTCGAGTGTGCCGTAAATTTTTTCATTGGCACATTTGAGTGTGTTTTCTGCAGTGTCGTCAAACAGCGATTCGGGCATGACGCAATATTTTGTCAGCCAGCTGGCGAATGCACCGCAGGTTTCGGGATATTCGCGAGCCTTTTTCTGCAGGGCGGAAATGGTGTTTTCACCGTCAAAGATGCCGAGCAGAAGGTTGAAGATTTCTTCTATAACAAGGTCAGAATATTTGATGAACGGCTCAAGCTTGGGGTTGCGGTAAATGGCACGGATGTTGAAGGCCTTGACCGTGTTCATCAGGTGCGCACCGTCCTCACTGAGTGCAATGCCTGCCTCGGGCGAGGAATGACGGCAGATGTCATAAATCATGCCGTGGATGAGCGCAGTGGTGTTGATGGCCTTGCTGGAGTTGACACGGCAAAGCTCGCTGAGCTCTGCAAGGTCGCTTTCCTCTAAAAAATGCAAGCGCAGTGCATCCTCAATATCGCGACCGAGATAGGCGATTTTATCCGAAATTTTCACCACGCAGCCCTCCCATGGGGCAGGCTGGTATTGGCCGACCTCGGTAAAATCAGCAAGGTCAATGAGGTTTTCACGCGGTCTGATGCCGTTTTCGTCCACCTCACCGCAGTGCGAAATGATGCCGTCACGCACCGCATAGGTCAGGTTCATATTGCGCCAGAAGCGGTAGTCATCCTCCAATAATTCGATGTGGTCTGCAAAACGCAGGCCGTTTTTTTCATGAAAGAAAGAGGTGCCGAGATGCTTGCGGCTGATTTTGTCGAGCCTGCGCTCACCCTGATGGCCGAAGGGTGCATGGCCGAGGTCATGTCCCATGGCAATGGCTCGGGTCAGGTCGGTGTTCAGTCCGAGAGATTTTGAAATGGTGGTTGCAACACTCTCCACATGCGACACATGCTCCATACGCGTGCAGATGTGGTCGTTGCTGATGTTGAAAAACACCTGCGTTTTGTGCTTTAAGCGGCGATAGGCAAGTGAATGCAGAATGCGTGTGTAGTCGCGTTCAAACACACTTCTCGTGTCGTTTTCCTTGCTGTAAAGCATCTGCTTGCGTGCACTGAAAATGTCCCAGTTCGGGTTTTCAGGCCGCACGGCCAAAGCTTTGAATGTTGCGTTTTCCATGGCAAAACCTCCGTTATTATATATAATAGGGGGTGGTCTGTTTTATCTTCCTTTTCTGAGAACGGCAAAGACGGTCTTTTTGACCTTTTTTGCGGTGGGCATCAGTTTGGTGTAAGCAAGATAGGCGGCCTTGCTGCCGACTAAAACATATTCGCCGATGTATTCGTATTCATCCGCGCCGAAGCTCCTTTTGAAAGCAAGAATGCCCTCAAAATCCTCACGCGGCTCGCATTTTGCAAGCAGTCCGTCTGCGGTGGGCTCGGTCTTTTTGGGAAGCACATAGCCGAGGTCATGAAAATCGTTGCCTAATTCCATGCTCTTGCAAAGACGGATGTAGTTGAGGTAATGGCTGGAGCGGAAATTGTTGCGAAGCAGGTTCTTGGCACCGCCGAACAGACAGCTTGACAGCCCGTTGTAATGTACGGTCAAGCCGCCTGCAACGGCAATCCTGTCAGAGGCAATGTCGGCGGTTTCTTTTCTTCTTTCCTCGTAGTGACCTGTCTGCTTGTCGATGGATTCAATTTCCTCCCTGATACCGCGGATTTTCTTCTCGGGTGCGGTTTCAAGGTCCTGCAGCAGCTTTTCTTTCTTTGCAAGGCGCTCATTCTGCAGCTGCTCATCCTTGTTTTTATCGTAGTAAACAAGGGTCAGCTCCATTTCCTCCTTGCCGAAAACCTGCATCAGGCGAAGCACATAGTCCTCGTTTCTTTCAAGGAAGTCATTTCTTTCACCTGTGTCACGCATGATGTCGGCAAAATCAGTGAGAATCTGCGGATTTTCTTTGGCTTCTTCAGCACCGTAGGACTGCCAGCAAAGACCGCGCTGTTCACCGATTCTGACAGAATAACGAACACCCTTGTCGAGCTTTTTGGAAATCTGTGCTTCGGTGTAAGGATTACCGTTTTCGTCACGCAGGGCTGTCATCAGCTGCCACGGTGCTTTATAGATGCAGGCGGCTGCATCGGGCTGCAGCCGGAAGCCTGCCTGCAGAAGCTTGTTGTGGATATTGATACCGTTTTCGTCGGTTTCACCGTTTTTGCGCAGTGTGATGCACGGATCAAAGAACAAGGCTGCCACACCTGCCTTTTTCATTTCGGCAGACATGAAAGCGGTGAATTCATTGAGAAGTGCCGTGTTTTCGTAATCGCACACAGCACCTGCAGGGCAATACCAAAGCCTTGCTGTAGCCACACTGCGTTCAAGGATGAGGGCTGTCAGCACGCAGGTGTCACCCTCGAAGCCTGCATAATAATAAGGCTTCCAGTCGAGCTTGACCTGCGGCCACTTTGCGGATTGCAGATACTGTCCGCCGTTGTTTTTAACGAATGCTTCAAATGCATCCAAGTCTGTTGCTGTTCGGAATGTATACATAAATGACCTCTTATTTTCTGTTGAAATATTCTTCGATAACGGCTTTTTCCGAGAAGAAAACGGTTTCGCCGTTGACCTTCATGTATTCCTCGTGTCCCTTGCCGAGAAGCAGGATGATGTCACCGCTTTGTGCATTGTCGAGGCAATAGCGGATGGCTTCGGCACGGTCAACGATGATGATATATTCACCGCCTGCCTGCCTGACAAAGCCTGCCACCTCTTCGGCAATCACGGCGGGGTCTTCATACTGCGGATCGTCTGTGGAAATAACGGACAGGTCGCAAAGTGCACCGCTGATGAGTCCCATTTCCTGTCGTCTGACCTGTGCTCTGCCGCCGACACAGCCGTAAAGCGCAATCATGCGGTTGGGGTTGTAGGCTTTTACGGTTTCAATCACACTCTTGAAGCTCAAGCCGTTGTGTGCATAGTCGATGAGAATATCAAAGTCACCGTCCACGGCAACGGGCTGCATTCTGCCCTTGACGCAGGCATTTTCGAGCGCGGTGAACACCGTTTGCTTGTCAATGCCGAGTCCGCTTGCCACTGCAATGGCGGTCAGTGCGTTGTAAACCGAGAAAATGCCCGGCATGCCGACCGTGCAGCGGTCCTGCATGTCGTCATGGGTCAGGGTGAAGCCCATGCTCAATTTGTTGGTGCGGATAAATGTGATATTGTCTGCCGAAAAATCAGCCTTGTTGTTTTCCATGGAAAAGGTGACCACGGGGCAGGTAAGCTCATTTTTGAATTCTGCGCAGAATGCATCGTCTGCATTCAGCACGGCTCTTTTGCACTGCCTGAAGAGCTGCTTTTTCCAGTACTCATATTCCTCAAAGCTTTCATGCTCGGTGCCTCCGATGTGGTCGGGGGAGAGGTTTGTGAATACGGCAGTGTCAAACTCGATGCCGTCGGAGCGGTGCTGCTTGAGTCCGAGAGAGGAAATCTCAATGAAAACCGCCTTGCAGCCGTCATCTGCCATTTTGCGTAAAAGTCGCTGTATTTCATAGGATTCGGGGGTGGTGTTGACGGTTTTTTCTTCTCTTTCACCCCAGAATGCACCGATTGTGCCGATGACACCGCTTAAAATACCGCAGCCGTCAAAAACCGAACGCAGCATATTTGTGACGGTGGTTTTTCCCTTTGTGCCCGTGATGCCGACCACGGCCAGCTCCTTGGACGGATGCGAAAAGAAATTGCATGAAAGGGCTGCAAGGGCGGCTCTGGTGTCCTTGAAAATGAGCTGCTGTGCATCGTCGGGAAGTGCAACCGTATGCTCGAGTGCAAACACACGGCAGCCGTTGTCGTAGGCCTTTTGTGCGAAAGTGTGTCCGTCTGCGTAGGCACCGCACAGTGCGCAGAACAGTGTGCCTTCGGCAGCCTTTCGGGAATCATACACAATGTCGCGAATGTCGCAGGAAACGGCATTGCCGGTGTATTCTATGCCTTTTAAAATTGTAAGAAGCTCCATAATTTTTTAACCTATGCTGTCGAGCAGGTCAGACAGGATGGCATTGGAAACCAAAAATCCTTCTGCCGTGAACGACAGTCCGCTTTCATTGATGGTCAATAGCTTGTGCTTTTGATATTGCTGTGCGCATTGCAGCAGCGAATCGGGAATGCGAAAACCGAATTTTTCTTCGCAATCGGTGTGCGTCAGCCCCTTGGCAAGACGCATTTTCAGCATCACAAATTCCGTGAAATCACCGCCGTCACCGATGTATTCGGGGCTTTCGCCGTTCATAAATGCTTCGATATCCCTTGCAAAGCCGAAGCGCTTACCGTTTAAAAACGAATGTGCCGCAGG
>JAZOWJ010000359.1:0-3169 GCA_045659125.1 Acutalibacteraceae bacterium | reverse complement strand
GAGCGAAGCGGAACAAGCGACAGCTTCCGCAATATTTGCAACGCAAATATATCACACGCGAAGCGTATATCACCACACCGCAGGTGTGATATCATTCGCCCCATCGGGGCGTATATCATTTATGGTTTATGCAATAAACCGTAATTTACACACTATAAAAAAAGGAGAACGCAATGGAAGTTCTTTCTTCTCGTAACAATGAAACCGTCAAGGCGGCTGCAGCACTCAAAAATGCGGATGCACGCCGTGAGCAAGGGCTCTTTCTTCTGGAAGGGGCTCGTCTTTGCTATGATGCGGTGCGAAGCGGTGTGAAGATCGAAAAGGCATTTTTTACACAAGCAGCCTTGCATAAATATGCAGATGAGTGCAAAGCACTGCAGGCCTCGGCTGCAAAATCCTTTCAGATTATTGACGGCCTTGCCGACCGCCTTGCTGACACAAAAAATCCGCAGGGTGTATTTTGTGTGTGCAAAACACTTGACAAAACAAACAATATAGATAAAATAAACTATAATGGTATATATGCCCTTGCGGACGGTTTGCAGAATCCCGACAATCTCGGGGCGCTTGCACGCACCGCGGAAGCCCTCGGCGCAGACGGTCTGCTGCTTTGCGGCGGCTGTGATCTTTACAGCCCCAAGGCCATGCGTGCATCCATGGGCTCGCTTTTGCGTCTGGATGTTTTCACGGCAGACAATGCCGAAGCACTTGTCCGTTCACTGCAGACAAAGGGTATGCGTGTGTTCGCTTCCGTTGTGGACAGCAGCGCTTCCCCCGTGCAGAGTGTGCAGAAGGGAAAGGGCTGTGTGGTTGTCATCGGCAACGAGGGCAACGGTGTGTCTGACGCGGTGATTGCAGCAGCGGATGAACGCATTACCATCCCCATGGCAGGCAGGGCAGAATCCCTCAATGCGGCAGCAGCGGCTGCCATTCTGCTTTGGGAGTTCCTGAAGTAATTGATGGGCTTCGCGGAAAAAGAAAACGGAATGCAAAAGACTTATTGCAAATGCAAAATGGAAAATGCAAAATGCAAAATTATCGGAATGGCGTTGCCATTTATAGAAGATATAAATTTATTTTTTGTGTGCATAACAGCAATTTTGCAATGATTTTTACAAAGATAAATTAAAAAAATGAGGCTTTGTACTAAAATCAAACTTATCCTTTCTCTATAATCGGAGCGAAGCGACCCTTTAATTTTGCATTTTGCATTGTGCATTTTTCATTCTTTGCGAAGCAAAAAGAGCATTGTGCATTCTTTGCGAATCAAAAAATACGGGAGGTGAGCCATTCGCATGGTCGGTGCAGAATACTGGATATGGATGCAAAAAACACTGGGCTTTGCTTCCTCGCTGGCCTGCAAGCTCGTGGAGCAGTTCGGTGACCCCGAAAAGCTGTACTGCGCAGGCAGAAACGCATGGCTTGCAAGCGGATTGCTGACCGAAAAGCAATGCGACAGGCTCTGTCAGTGCAGCCCGTCCGAATCGTACGGTGTGATGATGGACTGCCTGAAGCTTGACCTTGAATTGATCACACCTGACAGTCCGTATTATCCGAAGCTTCTTCTGCGTATTCCCGACTATCCCATGGTGCTTTATGTGAAGGGCAACAAGGCTGCTCTCAATGCACCCGTGCTTGCCGCCATTGTCGGCACACGCAAGGCATCCGTCGGCGGTGATCGGTTCACACGCAGCTTAAGCCGCAGCCTTGCCGAAAATCAGGTCGTTGTTGTCAGCGGCGGTGCACTCGGCATTGACACCGCGGCCCATGAGGGCGCTTTGTCGGCAGACGGTGTCACGGTTGTGGTGCTCGGCTGCGGAATCGGCTGTGACTATCTCATGCAGAATGAGCCCATGCGTCGCAGGGCTTCCGAAAAGGGTGCTGTCATCAGCGAATTTTTCCCCGAAATGCAACCCACCAAAAGCTCGTTTCCCACACGCAACCGTATTCTTGCAGGCATGTCACAGGCTACCATCGTGGTCGAGGCCGCCGAAAAAAGCGGCTCGTTCATCACGGCAGGGGATGCCATGCACATGAACCGAATGGTTTTTGCCGTTCCGTCAGCAGCCTCGGGCTCCTTCTACGGCGGAACCGACAAGCTCATCCGTGAAAAAAAGGCTTATGCTGCCGAAAATGCAGATGCCGTTGTGCGGATGCTGCGTATGCAGCACGGTGCGGACTGGTCTGCGGAATTTGATTCCGTTTTGCATCCCGAGCCGCCCGGAAAGCCCATTGCAGGCTATCAGGAGCTTTTGCAAAGCAAAACGCAAGCACCGCCCGAGGTGCCTGTATTGCAGGAGATTCCGCTTGTCCGCGAAGAATCGCAATTCCCTGTGCAAACCCCGAAAAAGAAAACGCAAGCACCGTCCGAGCCTGCAAGGGAAGGTCCTGCAGACCTCGAGGGGGATGCGCTCACCGTGTGGAATGCACTTGCCGACGGACCGAAAAGCCCCGACACACTGGTACAGACCACAGGATTATCAGCCCGACAGGTGATGATATCCGTTTCCAAGCTTGAATTCAAAGGACTTGCCGTCAAGGAGTTCGGCAAGGTTTCATTAAAATAAATTTTCAGAGTAGGAGCAAAAACAGTTCTATGTCCAAACTTGTTATCGTAGAGTCGCCTGCAAAGGCAAAAACAATCAAAAAATACCTCGGCTCGGAGTATGAGGTCAAGGCATCCATGGGTCATGTGCGTGACCTGTATCCCTCCAAGCTGAGCGTGGATGTCAAAAAGAACTTTGAAACCAAATATACCATCATCAAGGGAAAGGAGAAGCTTCTCAAGGAGCTCGAGGCAGCAGCTGCCAAGGCCGATGAAGTTATTCTCGCAACCGACCCGGACCGTGAGGGGGAAGCCATTTCCTGGCATCTTGCAACCGTTCTCGGGCTTGATATGAAAAAGAAAAACCGTGTCAAGTTCAATGAAATCAGCAAAAAAAGCGTGCAGAACGGCATTGCAAATCCCGAAAAAATCGACATGGATCTTGTGAATGCACAGCAGGCACGCCGTATTCTTGACCGTCTTGTGGGCTACCGCTTAAGCCCCTTCATTTCGCAGAAGATCCGCCGCGGTCTTTCCGCAGGCCGTGTGCAGAGTGTTGCCGTGCGTCTGATCGTTGACCGTGAAGAGGAGATCAATGCATTTGTTCCCGAGGAATACTGGACG
>JAZOWJ010000358.1:0-2688 GCA_045659125.1 Acutalibacteraceae bacterium | reverse complement strand
GAGGTATTGTTTCTGCAGCCGTGGACGGAATCCGCTGTGCGGAAGCCGTGCTTGCAGATGAATACTGGGACTGATAAAACAAAAACAGAAAAAAGTGTACAGCATTCACTCTTGCAATTAAGGCGATTGTATGCTATACTTTAAACAGATACAATAAAAGGAAAGAGGTGCACACAATGGAAGGCCTTGATATCGGCGGCATGATAAACAGCTTGCTTCCCATGCTTGATTATTACATCACATTATTCACCAAAATTCTTACCAATTTTGCAGCAAGTCTCGGTTTTGACCTTGATCTTGTCCCTGAAACTCCCGAAGATCCCGCAGAAACCCCCGAAGCTGTTCAGTAATTGCAGTAAAAACAACCGACTTCTTTCACGAGGTCGGTTTTGTTTTTACTTTATAGGAAACTGCGTTTCCATAAAGCAAAAAATATTATATGTCCCTGCGTCGCCCGCTTCGCGTGCTCGGAGATGGACTATTCGAAAACGGTCGCCACGTTACGGCGAAGCCGTTTTCTTGTAAAAGAATGACAGAAACATTACAATTTTGCAAAAATCTTGACATCATGTGATATTTTTTGTATACTGTACGGGTAAAATACTGCAGTTTTGCAGTTTTTGTGAAACAGCAATGGAAAAGGATAGGTTTGTTCTCTTATGTCAAAAATGTTTTTATACGTCCTCAAGCGCGTTCTGCTGGGGCTTTTGGCGATCTTTATCATCATCACAGTCACCTTCTTTGTCATGCATGCCGTGCCCGGCGGTCCGTTCCTGAGCGAAAAGGCAGTTACCCCTGCCGTTACAGCCGCACTCGAAGCCAAATACGGACTTGATAAGCCGTTGGGAGAACAGTATCTGACATATCTGAAGGATATTCTGTTCCATTTTGACTTCGGTCCGTCACTGAAAAACCGCGGACGTGATGTTATTGATATCATGACCGACGGCTTCAAGGTTTCTGCAAAGCTTGGCGGAACAGCTGCGATCTGTGCCATTTTCGGCGGTCTGACTCTCGGCTCGGTTGCTGCTATTTTCAGAAATAAATTTATCGACCGCATCATTATGATCGTCACAACGGCATTCGTTGCCATGCCCTCGTTCATCATCGGTACCCTGTTTTTGATGTTCTTCTGCGTCAAGCTCGGTTGGTTCCCTGCAAACGGGGATGCTGCAGGAGGCACGATACTGCCTGTTATAACCCTGATGCTGTATCCCATGTCCTATATCACCCGTCTGACCCGTTCCAGCATGCTCGATGTGCTCGGACAGGACTATGTGCGCACTGCAAGAGCCAAGGGTGTGGGCAATATGGGTGTCATTTTCAAGCATGCTCTGAAAAACGCATGTCTTCCCGTCGTTACGTATGCCGGCCCCATGCTTGCATTCATCGTAACGGGCAGCCTTGTTGTTGAACAGATCTTTGCTGTTCCGGGCATCGGCCGTCGTTTCGTTTCCAGCATTATCAACCGCGACTATACCATGATTATGGGTACCACCATTTTCCTTGCCGTGTTGATTATTGTGATGACGCTTCTTTGCGACATTATTTACAAGCTCGTCGATCCTCGTATTGATTTCGACAAATAATCACGGAGGGTAAGTAATACAATAATGGAAGATAAGAATAAAAAGATGAACCGTTTCGGTTCCTTCAGACCGTTTTCTCTGCAATTGAATACAGATGCTTTTCTGAAAGCAAGCGATGACGAAAAAGCACAGCAGGACAGAATGCGTCCGTCCACAACCTTTTTCCGTGACGGTGTAAAGCGCTTTTCCAAAAACTGGGTTGCAATGACCTCCCTTGTTATCATTCTGGTTATCACCCTCGGTGCGATCTTTATCCCCATGTTCTGGCCCTACACCTACGATAATATGTCGGGTGTTGCACAGGGACAGGTCGTTGACTCGTCTTATAACAACCTTGCACCCTTTGAATACGGTGCAACCGAGCTTGCAAAAATCGAAGCCGGTGAAAAGGTATTTCCTCATGTTTTCGGCACAGACAGCCACGGCCGTGACTACTTCATCCGTGTGGTCTACGGCACGCGTGTTTCCCTTGCTGTCGGCTTCTTTGCCAGCATCATCGTTCTGATCATCGGTATGTTCTACGGTGCTGTTTCCGGCTATTTCGGCGGCAAGGTTGACCTTCTGATGATGCGCTTTGTTGATATCATCTATTCCTTGCCGGATATGCTTGTTATCATTCTTCTTTCCGTTGTTCTCAAGCAGATTCTTCCTGCACTCATTGCAGGCACACCGCTTGAAACCATCGGCTCGAATGTTATCAGTATGTTCATCGTTTTCGGTCTGCTGTACTGGGTCAGCATGTCCCGTCTTGTCCGCGGTCAGATTCTTTCTCTGCGTGAACAGGAATTTGTTCTGGCAGCCCGTTCCATCGGCGCTTCGGGTAAGCACATCATCACCAAGCATCTGCTTCCCAACTGCGTGAGCGTTATCTTTATTTCCACTGCACTGCAGATTCCCAATGCAATCTTTACCGAGAGCTACCTGAGCTTCCTCGGCCTCGGTGTTTCTGCACCCATGCCGAGCCTCGGCTCTCTTGCAAGTGATGCACTCAGCGGCATCTACTCTTATGCCCATCGCCTTATTATCCCCGCCGTTGTCATTTGTCTGATCGTTTTGTCCCTGAACCTGCCCGGTGACGGACTTCGTGACGCATTTGACC
>JAZOWJ010000357.1:0-3841 GCA_045659125.1 Acutalibacteraceae bacterium | reverse complement strand
AAGGGCTGCACGCAATGACCG
The DNA here is from genome assembly GCA_045659125.1 of Acutalibacteraceae bacterium. Classification (GTDB taxonomy): domain Bacteria; phylum Bacillota; class Clostridia; order Oscillospirales; family Acutalibacteraceae; genus RUG806. The sequence continues at coordinate 3,820 of JAZOWJ010000357.1, read as the reverse complement.
CTACATCGAAAGCCTGCCCGACGGCTACAACACGGTGCTTTCCGATGACGGTGTGAATATTTCAAAAGGGCAAAAGCAGCTCATCACCATCGCCCGTGCCTTTTTGTCAGACGCCCCGATGCTCATTCTTGACGAAGCAACCTCGAATGTTGACTCGAGAACCGAAATACAGATAAGAGATGCCATGAATGAGCTGATGCAGGGCAGAACCTGCTTTGTCATTGCCCACAGGCTGTCCACCATTCAGAATGCGGATGTGATTCTTGTTGTGCAGAACGGCGAGATCACCGAGCAGGGCAACCACGAAGAGCTGCTGCAAAAGGGCGGCTTCTACAGCACCCTTTACAACTCACAATTTACATAAAAACAAAAAATCTTCCGATCTGCGTTGACAAACCGGAAGAAATGATTTATAATGAAACCGTAGAGGCTACCGTTTAAAGCGGTTGGTGTCTTATGTTAATATTTTTTTCATCAACAACCGTCACTTGGCCGAGTGGCGGGTGTTACCTTTTTGCTTAAACTTGATATGTATAGTAAAAGTAAAATTACCAACATGAAAAGTCAAAGTTACAGGCATATGTCTCACCTCCTTTCGGAGGATTGACACCAACCGCCTTTTGAGCCGCCTCTACGATCAAAAACATTATATGTCGATTGTCGGTTTTTGTCAATATTTCGGAAAAATATTTATAAATTCACATTGACAAGTAAAATAAAATGCAGTATACTTAAATCAAACAGAACAAATGTTCACTTTTTTTTTAATAAGGAGATGCTGCGATGAATCCGTATGTGCACTGTCCGACTTATGAAACAGAAAGCTTTATACTGCGCCTTGTTTGCGAAAACGATGCAGAAAACCTTTTGCAATGCTACGCAGATAAAGAGGCTGTTGCACGGATGAATGCCGATGCCTGCACCAATAGCTTTTATTTTACAACTGTTGCAGAAATGCAAGAAGCAATTGCATTCTGGCTTTCGGAGTATGAACAGCAACGATATGTGCGCTTTGCTGTTGTTGATAAAAGCAGCCGAAAAGCAATCGGCACGGTTGAAATCTTCGGCGGTGAATACGGTGTATTGCGCATTGATTTGTGTTCCGGTTACGAAACTACTGCATATTTCGGTGAATTGCTGACTTGCGCTGTGCATCATTTTTATACGGATTTTGATGTGCAGACCATGTGTATCAAAGTGTTGCCTGCCTTTGCCTTGCGCACCAACACGGTGAAAAAGTTCGGTTTTGTTTTGACACAGGATTTTCGCCCCGGTGCATTTTATTATGCAAGAAAAAAACGATCGCCGATCGCTTATTGCGGACTTGCCTGTTGCGTATGTGAGCACGATGCAACCTGTGTCGGCTGTCAGGAAGGCGGCTGTGAAATGCACGGTTGGTGCAAAAATTACAACTGTTGCAAAGAAAAAAAACTGAACGGTTGTTGGGAATGTCCAGATTTTCCGTGTGACGGAACAATACTTGACAAACCCAGAATCAAAGCATTTGCGCAATTTGCAAAACAGTATGGTGTTCATTCACTTGCTGAATGTGTATTAAAAAATAAACAAAAGGGTATCCAATATCACTATCAAGGGAAATTGATCGGTGATTATGACAAATGCGACAATGAAGAAGAAATTTTCAAAATGTTACAAAATGAATAATTGACAAAATCCGACACAAGCGGTATACTTATGTTGATCGTAGAGGCGGCTTAAAAGGCGGTTGGTGATTTCACCCCGGAAGGAGGTGAGATCATGCCCATCACTTTAACATTTCATATCGGGAACATAACTGTTACCATTCATATTAAAGTTAAAGAGAAAAGCAACAACCGCCACTCTGCCAAGTGACGGTTGTTTGAACAAAAATAACCAATAAACACTAACCGCTTTAAACGGTAGCCTCTACGGTTTTATTATAATCAAAAAAATCCGATTTGTCAATGCAAATCGGATTTTATTTTTTGATCATTTTATTCAGCGTTTTCGTTGCCGTGGCGGCGGGTCTGCAGCTCGGCAAGAATGCGGGAGTGTTCTTTGTTGCTGAGTGCATAATTCTTCAGCGGAATCACAGACAGGAACAGACCGATTGCAGGGGGAATGGAGCACAGGAAGAACATGGCTGCGGCATATTCGGGATAATCGGCCTTGAACGAAGCGCCGTTTGCAAGGGCAACATTGAGCTGTTCAATGGCGGTGTCCGAGAAGCCGACGATGGAATAAACCACACCCGTGATGATGGAAGCGATACCTGTGGAAAGCTTGGTGATGAAGCTCTGACCCGAGAAGAAAACACCGTCGGGACGAACACCGTGCAGGTATTCCTCATAGTCGATGGTGTCGGCAATCATAACCGACTGCAGAACATTCAGAGCACCCTGACCTGCACCTGCGAGGGCAAAGAGGATGGCATTCACAACCAGCCACAGCGGCTTGTCGAGGTCCTGCGGTGCAATCAGATAAACCACAAAAACAAGTGCAAAGCCGACTGCGGAAATCAGGGTCGAGCCGATCATCAGGGTCTTCTTTTCATATTTCTGTGCAAGGGACGGAATGAGCATCATGATACCGAACTGACCGACCATCATACCGCCGCCGAGGATGACAAGATACAGAATATAATCGCCGTGATAGTCGCCGAAATAGTAGGCAAGCAGGGTCATGGCAACATTCATAAGAAGCTGAATGGGGCTTCTCAAAACACCCGAGATAAGCTGCTGACGGAAGGGCTTGTTGGACCACATCAGCTGGAAATTCTCTTTAAGCGTGTAGTGCTTTTCGGAGGAGGCAACGCGTTCCTTGGTGAACAGACCTGCCAGCTCAAACAAAGCACAGCCGATGACGGTCATAATAATTGCAACAATGATGAAGCCCTTTTGCTGACCGGAGGAAATCTGTTCTGCAGTTGCGTTTTCGGGTGTGAGTGCGGTACCGACTGCCTGCGAAATGGGAACGATGAGAGCCAGCACAAGACCGCCGCCGATGCCTGCAGCCACACGGGCAAGCGCAAGAATATTGGAACGATCCTTGGGGTCCTCGGTCATGAGTGCGGTGATACCCCACAGCGGAATGTCACCGACGGTGTAGCACATACCCCACAGAATGTAGGAGATGGCAGCCCAGCCGATAATAAAGGCATTGCGTGCAGCGTCGCCACCTTCAACATAACGTCCGTTGATGAAGGTGAGGATGGTGATGATGCAGATGGCAGCAGGGCAGAAAATGAGATACGGCCGACATTTGCCCCATTTGGTACGGGTGCGGTCAACAATGGAGCCCATCATCGGGTCATTGAAGGCATCCCACACACGGGCAATCGTCATAAACACACTGATTGCAATGGCAGGCAGGAAAATAACACTCTGGAAATAGAAATAAAGCCCTGTGCCGATGATGTTGAAAATCATATTCTGGCCTGCAAGACCGATGAGGTACATGGCACATTCTTTTTTGGTGTAGGTGTTGAGCTTTTTGGGATCGGGTAATTTACCCATAAAAAATGACCTCCTTTTTTTGGTTCCTCATAGAAAGTTGTTTCATAAAAAATGCAAAATTGAAAATGCAAAATGCAAAATTAAAGGAATGGCGTTGCCATTATAGATGATGTAATTTGCAGTTTTGCCGTTGCAATTTTCAGTTTGATCTGACTCATTGTATTCAACATCGCATTATTCATTATAATCGGAGCGACAGGGTACGGGTTCAGCACATCGGTAAGTCGGGAGGCTCAGCACATCGGTAAGCCCAGGTTCAGCACATCGGTAAGCCATCAGGTATAATGGACACGAAAGAGGTGGACATTATGCCATGGAAGGAA
>JAZOWJ010000356.1:0-10263 GCA_045659125.1 Acutalibacteraceae bacterium | reverse complement strand
TCTTATAGAAACAAAGGGTTAGCCAAACAACTTGTTGATTGCGCAATATCTGCATTGGATAAAGAAGGTATAAACAAAGTTGCCTTAGTCGCTTTTAGAAAGAACAATATCGGAAACGGCTTCTGGGAGCATATTGGCTTTGTTGAAAGAGAAGATTTGGTATACAGAAACAAAAACATTCATGCGTTGGAGAGAATCGACACTTAATGCTGATGGAGTTTTATAAATTCCAATATGTCAAAGAGAAGGGCGCACTTCTATACACCGTTCGGTGTAGTGCGTTGGATGCGCTACTTGGCTCTCCCTTTGGGAGAGCTGGCGGCGAAGCCGACTGAGAGGGTAAACTATGACCATACCAAAAGACAATAGCCAATTGGAAAACGCCCGGCGGCTTCGCAGGAAAATGACTCCCCATGAACGCAAGCTCTGGTATCTTTTTCTCCGCAAATACCCGGTTAAGATTTACAAACAGCGTATTATTGGCAGATTTATCGTGGATTTTTACTGCGCTTCTGCGAAGCTGGTGATCGAAGTGGACGGTTCTCAACATTATGAGCCTCAAGGCATGGTATATATGACGCAGAACGTTCCGCATTTTTGTCGGCTCTGGGTTTGGAGGTTTTACGATTTTCCAACCGGGATATTGACAGGGATTTTCGTGGTGTGTGCGAACAAATTGACATTACCATGCAAAACCGGCTGCACGACCCTCTAAGTCATCTGCGGTGACAGCTCTCCCAAAGGGAGAGCCAAGGCTTCCTGCAATCGAATGAATGGGCATGAGAAATGGAGAGCATCGGTATCGATGCTCTCCATTAACTGTTATACGGACACCCGCCGAATGATCGGGTGTCTTTTTTAATGATATTCAAGCGAGTTTGAACCAGACAAGCATATCGCAATCAGAACGATTTGCAAAACCGAAATACGGAATAAAGCGTACTTCTGTTTCAACTGTTTTCATTCTGTCAATCGGTCTGTACAATGCATTGCAGTCACCGATATCTGTTCTTTTTGCTTTTGCGTCAATTACATTTGCTCCGAAGAATTCATCGTAATGCACGGTGAATGTGCCGTTTTTCAGCACTGCAATATCACGCAGATTGTCGCCGTTGTCTTCCGCTTCAAGGCAATAAACAAGCGGACCTGCCTGCAATGCAAATCTGCCGTTATCAGCAAACACAAGCGGATGTGCTGCAAAGATACGCGGTGTCATATCGAATTCAATTTCGACTGTAAATTCATCTGCATCCACATTGATATATGCATAGCCGTTTTCAATATGATAAACTTTATTGATTGTTGTATTGACAGACCAGGACGGAATTCTGACTGCTGCTTTTTTACCCTTCATACCGCAAACAGTAAGAATAAGATTGCCGTCATGCGGATATTCCGTCTTCTGCGTAACAGAAACTGATTCACTGCCGATTACAAATTTTGCATTGCTTTCGGCAAACTGATGCACATAAAGTGTTTGGGCATCAAAGGAATATATATAGTCACCGAATGCGGCAATAAAACGGGTGATATTGGGCGGACAACAGGAACAGCCGAATACTTCCTGACGGCGCGTGATCGGAAAACGTTCATGCGATCTGTTAATGGACGCATGGCGATCATGCGCTGTCTTTAAAATCTCTAAAGGATTTTCATAGAAAAATGCTTTGCCATCTAAAGAAATGCCGGACAAGAATCCGTTATAATAAACTCGTTCAACGATGTCGGCATATTTCGAATCCATGTCGATTTCTTTCAGTCGGTTTGCGAACATGGCAAGGCTGATTGCGGCACAGGTTTCTGCATAAGCGACATCATTCTGCAGGTCATAATCCACTGTAAAGGCTTCCCCTTCATGTGTTGAGCCGATACCGCCCGTGATGTACATTCGTTTTTCAACAATATTGTCAAACAAAGCCTTGCAGGCTGTGCGAAGCTCTTCGTCTGCAATTTCTTTTGCAAGGTCAGCCATACCGCTGTAAAGATAGCATGCACGAACAGAATGTCCTTCTGCCGTTCTTTGCTTACGCACGGGCATGTGGCTCTGATTATATTTAAAATTACACCATGCCATGATATCGTCATTGCCCTGTCCGCGCTCATCGATAAAGAAACGAGCCAGCTTCAGATAGCGCTCATCAGAAGTACAGCGATAGAGTTTTATAAGGGCAAGCTCAATTTCTTCATGCCCGGGTGTTGTGAATGCGGCACTTTTTTCTTCCGTAAAAACCTTGGCAATATAATTCATATATTTGCACATCAGCTTCAGGAATTTGATTTTACCCGTTGCTTCATAATATGCAACAGCCGCTTCCGTCAGATGGCCTGCACAATACAATTCATGTGCGTCGCGGTTCGTCCAGCGCTTATCAGGCTCGCAAACCGTAAAATAAATATTGAAATAACCGTCTTCTCCCTGATTTTTTTCAATCAGATCAACAATTTCGTCTACTCTTTTTTCAAGTCCGGGATCGGGATTTTTACGCAGAATCATGGCAGCACTTTCAAGCCATTTGGCAATATCGGAATCCCAGAAAATATGCGGCTTGTGCAGATCGCTGCCCTCGGACCAGTTAAACTTAAATGCTTCAAATCTTCCCGTATTTTCAAACTGCCTGCGAACCGCCTCAAGAGTTACCGTGCGATTGAGCTCCTGTTTGCTTGCCCAGAAGCCGCCTGTAATATCAACATTTGCAAAACTTACCGGTGTTGTCTTTTTCATAATAACCGAAAACCTCACTTTATCTGAATTATACGGTCACCTTTTACCAAAAAAGCATGCTTTGCCATATCAATGAGGGGTTTGTCATTTTTTTCGGAGTCAGTGTAAAAATTATCAATTTCCACATCGGGAAATGCTTCGAGAAATGCAGGGATTTTTTGTGAGCGCATACACAGGCGGGTAATTTTACCTGTGTCCTTATCGATAATACTGCCCACATAATGCTTAATTCCGAGCCGTTCGCAAATCACCTTGACGGACACCTCGGGAGAGCCGGTGACAATTATATCATCGGGCTGCTGAATTTCCTTATAAAAAGGTCTGATTTTGTGCATATGCTTATCCCAAAAATCCTCGCAATCTGCTTCAAGATCAGTAACTGATGCAAGATAATTCTCCACCATAGGTGCATATTTTGCCAATGCCTGCTCAACCGTGACCTTGCCCATCTTATAGCGCAAAACGGCATACAGAGCACGGGGGATGTATTTGATAAGATATGGTGTTTTTCTAATATAATAAAAGAAAAAATCCAGACAGCTTTCACCATCATAGATGGTATCGTCAAAATCGTATACGTTCATTCTGTTAGTTCTGCGAGAAATTATAAGCCGAAAGATCAGGCTTGATATCTTCATCCTTTACAGTGCCGACACTGAAATCCTGCAGTTCCCAGGACAAAACAACATCACCGTCACTGTAGGTGATGCATTTTGCGCAGAAGCCGTACACAGCATCGATCCACAGATAAGCAACCTTGTCCACCTCACCGGCTTCGGTATAAGTGCGCTGCAGATACATCCAGCAATTGCGGTCAGAAACCGTTTCCGTACCTGTATAAACAACATCAGGACCCTTTGTGAAGTTTTCTGTCACCGTTGAAATATTCTGGAACATGCTGTTGATGTCACGACTGACAATTTTCCCCTGATGAGAAGTGAAATTAAAAATATTCTTTTCAGGATTGACAGCATATTCCTCAAGTCCCATATCGCCGTTCACATAATATTTGAACGAGCCGTCCATCGGATTTGAAATAATAAAGCTGTTTTCAGTCTTGCGTTCGGAAATGACAGTTGCCGTGCCATATCCCTGCGCAGGGCAATAATAGGTAAACATTGCATAAAAGTTATTTGACCAGGAATTATTCAGATTCAGGTCGGGATTGTTTACATTTGTAACAGGTGTGACAAGGTTATCTCCGATAAAACGGGTGGGCACCTCGTCCTCGGCATTGTTGCAGGCTGTAAGCATAAACATAGACATAATTGCAACAAGCAGCAGTGCAATTGCTTTTTTCATTTTGATTTCCTCCATTCGGATTTTCTGATATATTATTATCATATAAAATGATGATTTTGTCAACCTTAAAAAAACATATTTTGCGGTTGTATATTTATTTATTTTATGCTAAAATAAAATAAATTCTTTGAGGAAAGGAATCATTCTATGAAATACACCGTAAAAAAGACCCTGCACAGTGATTTTTCCGTTATGGAAATCGGCAAACTCCCCGGTCGCGCTTACTTAATTCCTTACACAACCAAGGCAAAGCTGCAGGAAACTGACATTTTTGCAGAACGCTATGCTTCGGATATGGTGGAAATTCTGTCCGGTGATTGGGAATTCAAATTCTATAAAAAGGCATCCGCTATGCCGGATGTGATAGACACTGCCAGAATCAAGTTCGACACCGTACATGTGCCGAGTGTTTGGCAGAGAACCGGCTATCTTCCCCCCGTTTATCTTAACTGCCCATATGAATGCAAAACAAAGGCTCCCGAGGTGCCTGCAGATATGCCTGCAGCCATGTACAAAAAGGTAATTACCCTTGCTGCAGTGTCAGACACAGAAATCATCAGCTTCCTTGGCATGTCCTCAAACCTGAGTCTTTACGTCAACGGTGAATTTGTCGGCTATTCCGAGGGCTCTCACAATACCGCAGAATTCGACATCACTTCTCTTTTGCATGCAGGTGAAAATGAAATCGTTGTTCTCAGCTGGAAATGGTGCAACGGCACATTCCTTGAAGCACAGGATATGTTCCGTGAAAACGGCATTTTCCGTGATGTTTACCTGACCCATTATGCAGAAACCTATCTGAATGACCTGCAGGTCAACACCGAAAAACAGGAAAACGGTTATCGTCTTGCGCTTGATTGTGCTGTTTCTGGTGTAACGGAAAATGTCAAGGTAAAAGCCGAGCTGCTTCTTGACGGTAAGGTTGTTGCAGTTGCAGAAGCTGACGCAGATGCAAATTGTGTTGCAGACTTCGGCATACTTGATGTGATTGAATGGAATGCTGAAATTCCGACAGTTTATGAGCTTTATGTAACACTTGAAAACGCAGACGGCGAAATCATGACTGTGCGCAATATTACAGGCTTCAAGACCATTGAAATCAAGGATGCAGTGTTCTATTTCAACGGTCAGCCCATCAAGCTCAAGGGTGTCAACCACCACGATACAAATCAGTACCGCGGTTATGCAATGACACTCGAAGACATGAAGCAGGATGTTGAAATCATGAAATCTCTCAACGTCAACTGCGTGCGCACATCGCATTATCCCCCCGATCCGTTCTTCAATATCCTTGCTGACGTTTACGGTCTTTATATTGTTGACGAAGCAGACATTGAAACCCACGGCTGCGGCGAAATGTTTGATGACGTCAGCCACCTGAGTAAGAATCTCAAATGGGCACCGCGCTATATAGACAGAGTTGCCCGTATGTATATGCGTGACCGCAACAGAGCAAGCATTATCATGTGGTCTCTCGGCAACGAATCGGGCGGCTATCAGTGCCACGACAAGTGCTATGAATGGCTCAAGAACACCGGCACAAAAATCCCGGTACATTACGAAGGTGTTGTACGCACAAAGAGATTTGCTTACGATGTTATTTCCGAAATGTATACCGATACGTATGCCATGGAAGCCATGCTTGCAGGAAAACGCAGAGAAATCCGTGACGGTCATCTTTTCACCGCAAAAATGTACCGCAGCAAGCCGTTCTACCTTTGCGAATACTGCCATGCAATGGGTGTAGGCCCCGGCAACATGGAAGAATATTGGGACATCATTTATGCATCCGATTCCTTCATGGGCGGTTGCGTATGGGAATGGGCAGACCACACGGTTTATCATGACGGTGACGGATATCCCTATACCTACACCTATGGTGGTGACCACGGTGAAAAGCAGCATGACGGCAACTTCTGCGTGGACGGACTTATGTATTCCGACCGCAGACCGCACACAGGTGCACTCGAAATGAAGGAATGCTATCGTCCTGTCCGCACAACACTTGTCAGCGGTAAGCTGTATTGCTTTGAAAACACCAACCGTTTCAGAGCAACCGATTACCTCACTGCAAAATGGGAGCTTCTTGAAAACGGTGAAGCCGTTGAAAGCGGTGAACTCAATTTCAATATTGCCCCCATGAGTGCACAGTGCATTGAAGTCAACCACAAGGATATTGACGAATCAAAGGACGCACACATCAACTTCGTATGGTTCGACGGCGAACAGAAGATAGCAACCGAGCAGATTATTCTCAACGATGTTGCTTACGAATACGACATTGAAATCGGCTCCAAAATCGGTGTCACATCCGATGCAGGCATTGTGACCATTAACTTTGAAAACGGTGAAGCAAAGTTCGATGCAAGAACAGGTGAACTGACCGACTATAATGTCAACGGCACTTCCCTGCTCAACACCGTCCCCGCTGAATTCAAGGGTCTGCAGCCCAATGTATTCCGTGCACTCATCGACAACGATGCCCGTCAGCGCGATAAATACTATAAAGCAGGACTTGACAAGATCAAAACCACGCTCAACACTTTTGATGTACATGTGGACGACGGCGAAATCATTGTCTGTGCAGATTACATCCTCAACGGCAAGAACAAGGCTCTGTACGGCACACAGATTACCTACACATTCTCTTCTCTCGGTGCTGTTGAAGTGGAAGCCAATCTGCGTGTGCTTGCAATGAGGGCACCGTTGCAGATTCCGAGATTCGGCTTGATGGCAGAGCTGCCTGCTGACTTCAGAAATGTCCGTTACTACGGCAGAGGTGAAGCGGAAAATATGCCTGACTTCAAGATTCAGTCCCCTGTCGGCATCTATGAAGCCAAGGTTGAAGATATGTTTGAGCCTTATGTATTCCCGCAGGATTCGGGCAACCACGGCGACACAAAGTGGCTTGAAATCACCAATGCAGACGGCAAGGGTGTTAAGATTTTTGCGGAAGACAGATTCTCATTCAGCATTCATCCGTTCACACAGAATGCCATTCAGAAAGCAAAGCATCAGGAAGATCTGTGCGATATGAACACCACCGTGCTTTCACTTGACGGTTGGGTCAGAGGTATCGGCTCCTCGAGCTGCGGCCCCGACACAAGAGATGAATACACAAAATCCGCCGCTGACGGATTCACTCTTAAATTCACAATCATCCCCATTGCATAACACTACAAAAAAAGACCTCTCACTTTTCGGTGAGAGGTCTATCTTTATTCTTCAATCATTTTATAATATCTTGCCATCCAGTACGGTAACAGCCAGTCGGTCGGCGTACGAGAGGCGGAATTGCTGCCGCCATTGAGGACAAATGCATTGCTGCCGAGTCTGCCGTAATGACGCTCATCTGCCGGTAGGGCATCCTTTGATTGCACTTCACCGCCAAATTCCAGCGGTGCTCCATCCATTATAAGGTCAGGTCTTTCGCTGTTTCTGATCTCATAATTGATGCAATCAAGCGGATATTCCTGCAAGGTTCGCACGGCATTTTCAATATCACAGGCCGCACCCGTCATCGCGCCGAAAATAATGTTCCATGTCGGATTGCGTTCAATGCGCTGATCCTCAAAATGCTGACGAAGCCCCATGAGATAATACTTGCGAAGCTGCGGATCCGTTTCATAGCGCAAAAGCATCTGAATGCTGTAAAAACCAAGACGGTCGTCAATATGGCAGGCATGATTATCGTGCAGCTTATAAAGCACGGTATTCATGGCATAATGATATTTCTTAATGAGCTTATAATAAACATCAAGATATTTTTCATTCCCTGTCAGGTGGTGTGTAACACGCATGAATGCGAGAAGTTCAAGAGAGTTTGTTCCCTTTTCCCATGTCCAACGATCATCATTATTCAGATCGTCGGGCGCCCAGTGTGCCCATGTGGTGGGCTCCCCTGTTGCATCTATAAGCTGAAAATCATTTTCAATCATATGGTCAGCAATGGCAGCAATGGATTGTGCAACTTCCTGCTTTTCTTCAGCATTTGCACAAAGGTCATAATACCAGCTTGCAGCAAAGAAATGGCCGACCATTTCATCGGATGAGGTCTCCCCTCTCCATTCAATTTCGCTGATTTCATCCTTTGCCTTGCGCCATTCGCTGTGTCCGTTACCGAAACGGTCATCCCCGGGACGGCGGTAGGCTCTTGCGGTAAAACCGGGAATGCCGGTAAGCTTTTCGAGCTTCAGCATAGCTCTCTGTGATTCACGGGCATTGAGCAAAGCCTGCTCTTCCCCGGTAACAGCATACCGCAAGCATTGTGAAACCACATATTTAGAGGTCCAAAGCCCGTCATTATCTGTAATCGACACACTGCCTGTGGTCAGATCTCCGTTTTCAATATGTACTCTGCCGAGGATATAACCTTCACGGACATTGTATTTGCGGATGTGGTCTTCAAAATAAGCTGCTTTTTCAGACAAAGACATCTCAAAGAATGATACCAGCGTCAGACCGTTTTTCGTTCCGATCCAAAGCTCTTTTCCGTCAGCGGAAACCTGCACCGCTGTAACATAAGCATCTGTAAGATAACGGTCAGCGCCCATAAAGGATTGTCCGTTGACACCCTGCACATAAAGACCGATATCCGTTCCGATATAGCGGTTTCCGTTATCATCAAAAGCGATAGCTGTGACCTTCGTTTTTGGGAACATTCTCACCTTTGCAGGAGTCAACCATTCGCTTTTACCGTCAAAAAGATACAATCCGTCTTCACCTGCACACCACAGATGACCGTATGAATCTGCTTTGATAGCAGAGAAATCAACATCGGGCATACGCGAACGACCACGCAGGATATTCCCCCACTCAAAGCGCTTTCCACGCAGAATCATCAGGGCAGCATTTCCCGCAGCATACACAACACCGGGTTCAGCTGCGGAAATGCATTCAACAGTAAATTCCGTATCATTGATAAGCGCAAAGCAACCATTCTGCCAACGATAAAGCTTGTTTTCCGTCATCATCCATACGGTGCCTGCCTGATCTTTTGCAATGCCCTTGACGAGTTGGTCATATTCAAATGTATTGATAATTCTTCCGTCTGAGAGAACAACAATTTTGTTCTGCGAACAGGCAAAAATATTTTCCTTTTCAGCAAACAGCTTTTCAACACAATCAATACCGTTGACAACGGAAAAAGCTTTGCCGGAAAAAACGAACAAACCCTGTGCAGTACCGACATACAGCTTACCGTCCGCATCACTGCAAAGGTCTGTGATACAGGCACATGACAGCCCATCTGCCGATGAGAATTTGCGGACGTTTTTTTGAAGACTCTTTTTAAGTTTCAGACAATTATATTCCATAGCGACCTCTTTATCAAAAATGCCGCAGAAATCGGGTCTGCGGCATTTTATTTTTTATTTATTGTAGAATTCGGGAAGATATGCCTTGTGAGCTTCCTTCATTTCTTCATAGCAAGCCTTTGCCTTTGCAAAGTCGCCAACCAGAGGATGCAGCATAAGTGCATTGAGGGCAGCTTCATCATCGCCGTTCATGGCAGCATCAACAGCAAGCTTTTCATATTCCTTGACGATGCGCATAAGACCGATGATATGACGATTATCTGTGTGCGGAAGTGCAACAGGAGTGCAACCGTTTGCACCGACATGCGCAGCAATTTCAACGATATCGTCATCAGCCATGAAGTCAAGTGTACCGTTGTTGCGGATATTGACAACATGAACATCCTGCTTGTCATTTGCAATAGAATCAATAAGAGAAACAGCAGCAAGAGAATACTTGTGGCCGCCGCGCTTATCAAGCAGCGCAGGCTTGACAATCAAGCTTTCGTCAGAATACATTTTCAGCAGATCTTCTTCAATTTCCATGCAAACCTCTGCACGGGACTTGTCACCCTCAAGCAGATGCTCAAGCTTTGCTTCACGGCAATAGTAATACTGCAGATAAGAGGACGGAATACCGCCTGCAGCCTTCAGGCATTCGATATCAAAGCCGTCATCCTGAATGTTAGCCATAACGGCAGGTGCAAAGCCTTCGTCGAAGAGCTTGTCAATGAGTTCAACACCGTTGCTCTTAACGGAAGTAATCCAGCTTAAGTGATTCAGACCAAGGTAAACAATGTCAGCATCGTCACCTGCGGCTTCCTTGCAATCGTCAATCATATTGATGGGCACATTGCAAAGACCGATGGACTTGACGTTGGTGTGGTTAATAAGGAATTCGGAAACAATACCCGAGGGATTGGTAAAGTTGATAAGCCATGCATC
>JAZOWJ010000355.1:0-4749 GCA_045659125.1 Acutalibacteraceae bacterium | reverse complement strand
CGCTTTCAGCATTTCTTTGATAAACATTTCTTTTTGTTCCATTTTATCGGTTTCCTTCCATGGCATAATGTCCACCTCTTTCGTGTCCATTATACCTGATGGCTTACCGATGTGCTGAACCTGGGCTTACCGATGTGCTGAACCTCCCGACTTACCGATGTGCTGAACCCGTACCAGGGTCGCTTCGCTCCGATTATAGAGCATGAATGAATTTGATTTTAATACAAAGCCACATTTTTAATTTATTTGCATAAGAATTATTGCAAAATTGTCGTTATTCGCACAAAATAAAAAATTATATCCACTATAATGGCAACGCCATTCCGATAATTTTGCATTTTGCATTCCTGCATTTTGCATTTACGGTTTATCTCTCCTTGCATCATAAGCGATGAAAAAAGAGGCTGCTCGCACAGCCTCTTTTTTGTTTGCATTATCAGTTCATGCCGAACAGGCTTCTGAACCAAAGGACGATTTTGCGGAAGAATTCACCAAGTCTTTCAAAGAAGGACTTGCTTGCATTCGGGTCGTTGGTGATTTCATCATCCAGAATATTGTCGCCCGAGGTAAATACCAGAATGGAGATATCCTCGGTTACATTCTTAACGGTGTAATAACCGTTTTCATCGGGATAATAAGCACCGCTGCCGTTGACCTTGACAACATAGCCCTTGTTGTTGACCAACTGGAAGCTGAGGTCGGAGCCGTAGGGAATCTTGATGGTGTTTTCCTCGAAGGTCTTGCCGTCAATGATATAACCGCCACCTGCCTGGCTGATGGGGAACCATGCAATAACATATTTTTCCTCTTCTTCATCCTCGGTTGTCGTATCCGGCAGGCCGGTTACGGAGATGGAAGCGGCACAATAGCCGTCAGCAGAGTAGCAATAAATCTTTGTTGTACCTTCGCCGACGATGGTCACAAGACCTGTTTTGCCGACGATTGCAACCTTTGCATCCATGGAAACCCAGTTGACAGCAATGTTGGTTGCGTTATCGGGACGAAGCACATAGCCGAGCTGCACAGCTTCGCCGATGCCGAGGGTGGTTGTGGAGGAGGCGGTGATTTCAAGCCAGGTGACAAAAATCGGAGTTACGCGAACGGTGCAGAATGCAACCAGCTCGGGATTTTCCAGGCTGCGCACGCAGATGCTTGTGCTGCCGACACCGACAGCTGTTACAAAGCCGTTGGAATCAACGGTTGCAATGCTTTCATCCAGCGAGAACCACTCGACGGACGGATCATCCGCATCAAAGGGATATACGCTGACAGTCAGCTGCAGGGTGTTGCCGTTAACGAGGGTGATGCCGGAATAATCAAGCACAACTTGCTGCACAAAGCGGTAAACGGTGAACTGTGCATAGTAGGTCTGCGGACCTTCAACAGCAGTAATTTCAGGTGACCAACCTGCAAAGGTGTAGGCATACAGGCTGTTTGCGGGCTTGATGGGATCGGCACCCGGATAGTCGGGTGTTTCACCGTATACATATTCCTGTACCTCAAGCACCTTGTCGTCAAGCATCCAGGTGACAGAATATTTGCGTTTAACGGAATCGAACTGTGCTGTGTAAACTGCATCGCCTGTTACGGTAACAATTTCCTTGTCCCAACCGATGAAGGTGTAGGTGTTTTCTGCATCAGCAGGCTTTACGGGGATGCCGTCATAAGAGGGCATTGCACCGTAGTACCAGTGAGAAATACGATCCTTACCGTCAATGACCCACTTGATCTCATGGATGGTGGGAGTCCATACAGCCTTCAGGCTGACATTACCGTAGCGGCCTGCAAGGGTTGCAGAGGAAGCGGTGGTGGTGTTCAGAATCCAGTTACCGCCTTCGTTGACAACCTGCCAGCCTGCAAACAGGCTACCCGCCTTGGTGGGCACAGGCAGTGCATCGGTGGAGGTGATGTTGTAAACCGTGGGATAGCCTGCAGGCATTTCACCACCGTTTGCGTTGTAAGAAATGGTGTATTCACGAAGTGTGTAAACAGCTGTAATGGTAATATTTGCAGCAGGCATGACCTGCGGAACGGTGCCGATATCCCATGCGGCAGTGTAGCCGAGCTTTTCGGGCACGGTACGCTGGGCAATGGCTGCGCCATAGGCATAGGTTTCGGTTGCAAAGGTACCGTCAATGACCCATGTGACGGTGTAGCGGTTGACCTGCCACTGTGCCTGCACGGTCAGATTGCCGTAAGAATTGGTAAGGCTTGCGTTCATGTCGAGCACCTGACCCTGATTCCAGCTGCCTTCACCAAGAAGTACATACCAACCGGTAAAGGTGTAGCCCTCACGGGTGATGGTGGGAAGGGTCTGTGCGCCGTCAATGGTGTAGATAATATCATATTCGGCAGAGCCGTCTGCAGGATAAACAGTCACGGTGTATTCGGCAGCCTTCCACTGTGCAACAAGTGTTACATTGCCGATCATACCGCCGAGAACGCCTGCGGGATAGATTGTGGCAGCATCCCAGTTGCCGGCATTGTTCAGCGGCTTCCAGCCGACAAAGGTGTAACCGTTGCGCACCGGTACGGGCAGCTCAAGTGCATCGCCTTCAACAGCATAGGTTTCGGCTTCTCTTTCAACCGTGCCGCCGTTGCCGATGAGGGTTGCAGTGTAGGTAACTGCAATCTTTGTGAATACGGCATAGTAATCAACATTTTCTTTGCCCAGTGCAGGAAGAGCATCAAGCACTGCACCGTTTTCGGTAGTAGCCCAACCGGAAAATTCATACCTGTAGCCGTCATTCTTTTCAAGCACAGGTGTTGTGGGATAAACAGG
Source organism: Acutalibacteraceae bacterium (assembly GCA_045659125.1). Classification (GTDB taxonomy): domain Bacteria; phylum Bacillota; class Clostridia; order Oscillospirales; family Acutalibacteraceae; genus RUG806. Next base: position 1,967 of record JAZOWJ010000355.1, on the reverse strand, counting down.
GCTTGCACCGGTAACACCGTAGGTCTTGTGTGCTTCACCGCCGATATGCCATGTGATGGTGATGGGGCTTGTGTTTTTCTCGAAGATTGCAGTGTAGGTAGCATTGCCGCTTACGGAAGAAACAGCAGGTGTCCAGCCCATAAACTGCCATACATGGTCAGCATCATTGCTGCTCTTCTTAACAGGAATACCGCCCTTGAATACCGGCATTTCGCCGTAAACAACCGTTTCTGTTACAACAGCAAGCGGTGTGGAGGCATCCTCATCCGTTTCATACTGCCATGTGACTGTGTACGATCTTACAGTCTGTGCGAATTCTGCAACATAAACATAGGTGTTTGCTTCGGAGGATTCAGCAAGCTCCCAACCGATAAAGGTGTATGTATACTGTTCATCAGCAGCCTTCGTGGGTGTGATGCCGTCATATGTATGCTGTGTGCCGTGCTCAACATCTGTATCCTTTTCAAGCACACTGCCATCATAATTTTCCCAGATAATGGTATATTTGTAAATATCCCATTCGGCAACAAATTCTACCGTACCCCATGCCTTCTCATAGACGCCGGGCTGATAAAGCTCGGTCGATTTCCATGAGCCGACACTCTCCTTGGGACGCCAGCCCTGGAAGGTGTGGTAGTCGCGTTCGAGTTTTTTCAGCTCGATCGTGCCTTCAACCGTGTAATCGTTAACGGTAAGCGCTGTCTGCAGGGTATTCTGTGAATAGAAGGTTGCATCGTATTCAATTACCTTCCAGTCAGCAACCAGGGTAACATTGCCGTAGTTGCCGGTTGCAATGTGAGTAATTGCATTTTCATCGTTCTTGACCCAGGAGCCGACACTTTCCTTCACAAGCCAACCGTTGAAGGAATAGCCCTCACGCACGGGAGTAGGCAGATCTGCACCTGTCTGAATGTTATAGCCAACTGCCGTTTCGGCCAATGTGCCGCCGTTGGGCTCGAGTGTTGCGGTAAAGTCTTCAGTCTTCCACAGTGCAGTGAAGCTGACATCGCCGTACTGACCGCTGACAGAAGTGCCTGCTGCATAAGGCGAATCCTCGTTTCTTACCCAGCTGCCGGCATCGGCATCGGGCAACCAACCCTTGAAGATATAACCGGGCTTGGTGCTGTTGGGCAAGGAATAAGCCTGATTGGTGTTATAGGTGCTGTAGGTCCATTCCTCGGTACCGCCGTCAGCATGGAAGGATACGATATAGTTGATGGGAGTCCACTGTGCCACAAGGGTGACATTGCCGTATTTTTCGCGAAGAATATCTGTTGCCTGAATGTAAGTACCTGCCGACCATACGGCACCGATGTTGATGCCTTCAGCAACAACCCACTGATGGAAGGTGTAAGCCGTTTTGTCGGGAGCGAACATGGGAATTTCATCTTCGATGGTGTAGGTAACGGAATATTCCTTTTCACCGTTGTATTCACCGCCGTCGAGGTCGAAGGTCAGGGTGTATTCTTCTGCCGTCCACTTTGCAACAAGGGTGACATTGCCGTGATTTGCAGCAGCAAGGGAGGTTACCTTTTCGCCTTCGTTCCACGAGCCGACACTTTCCTTAACGAACCAGCCGTCAAAGATGTAGCCTGCGCGGTTGGGTGTGTATTTGGATGCAAAATCAGCTGCACTCACTGCAGATTCATAGTTATAGTTGATTTCACCAACGCTGCATGCACCGCCGTTTGCATCGAGTGTAAGCTTATAGCTTGCAAGTGTCCATTCTGCAATAAAATCAACCGTACCGTAATATTCGCCCGGTGTAAAAGTGCCGGGAGCATACAGCACACCCTCAACCCACTTGCCGGCTGTGTTGCGTGCCTTCCAGCGCAGCTCATAACCGGTTTTGATGCTGGTGGGAAGTGTAAATGTGTCGCTGATTTTGTAGGAGAAGTCTGCAACGGAGGTACCGCCGTTTTCGTCAAAGGTCTGGTAGTAGGTTGCTTCCTTCAGATCGGCATACA
>JAZOWJ010000354.1:0-2583 GCA_045659125.1 Acutalibacteraceae bacterium | reverse complement strand
CAAGCGGTGTATCGGCATTTTTTTTCGCCATCGCATACATACCCTTTATAATTAAGGGGGAAAATAACAGAATACCGAACAAACGCAAGCGGCTTGCAGCATAAATTTCGCCACCGCTGGCAAGTAAAATAATTTTATTATACAAAAATGCCATCAGGGATGCGGAAAATAATGACACAAAAAGGCCGAAAAATGCGATAGAAACCGTATCCTTTGCATCCATTTTGTGTTTTTTTTGCACAAAAAACAGATAAGCCGCACCGCAGACAAAGCCGAGCGCGATAAAGCCATAATAAAACGCAAGATATTTGTCCATACTAACTCCAAAGCAGATATTCTTTATTATTGTATAAAATCAAGGAAAAAATGTCAACAGATTTGACAAGATGAATAAAATATGATATGATAAAATATAAATATCTTTGCGGAGGAAAACAAATTGGATATCGCGCAAATTGTAGATTCATTCCACATGCACACAGGTGAATGGTGGGAATTGGTGCTTCGTCTGATCGTTGCGGGCCTTTGCGGTGCCGTGATCGGCTATGAAAGAAGCCTTCGCCAGAAAGAAGCAGGGCTTCGCACGCACATTATTCTTGCCCTCGGATCAGCACTGGTTATGATTGTTTCAAAATACGGCTTTACTGATGTGGTGCAGATGTATGCTGACTACAAAATTCAGGTTGATATTTCCCGCGTTGCCTCCAACATCATGACGGGTGTCGGCTTCCTCGGTGCCGGTGTTATTTTCGTCAGAGGCGGTGCAATCAAGGGTCTCACCACCGCAGCAGGGATCTGGGCCTGCGCAGGCATCAGCATCTGCATCGGTGCAGGCATGTATCTGCTGGGCATCATCGCAACGCTGCTTCTGATTCTTGTGCAGATTATTCTACACAAATTCCTGCCTGTTTCGGAAACAATGGAAAACAACATCATCACCTTCACGGCGGTAGATCACGAGGTGCTTGCAAAGGTCAAGGATTTTCTTGTTTTAAACAATATCAAGGTTATCTCCATCGAAACCAAGCAAAAATCAGATAAGTCCGTTTATGTTGCCATGACCATCAAAATTGCAAAGCAGATGTCGCTTGAATCAGTGCTGACCATGATGCACGACATCGACGGCATCAAAGAATTTTCAATCAGTGTGTAAAAGGGACGAAAAAAAGAGCTGTGAAAATACAGCTCTTTTTTAATGTGAAAAATCATTATTCATTTCAACAACGCTCCGCAAGGAAGCAGTCCGAAAAAGTACAATTGTTCAGATTATGCACTTTCCTGTTCCAAAGGATCAGCGACACAAGGTTGTTCAAATAAAACGAATGGATCCAGATCCACACATTTCCGCGGATCTCCATCACCGTTCATATCCCAGGCAACGGTATCATTGATGATTGAAAGGCTGTTTTTAAAAAAATCAATATCCATCATCGGCTCAAACACCGTGTCTTTTTTCAATAACGGTTTTACATCAAAAAAACGCACGGAACCGTCATTAAAATATACGTAAATCCCAAAATCATCAGTCGGAACGACCTGCAAAACAACAGGCCAAAAACGACTGCAATCAAGATTATCCATCAAAATCCCCCTTTTACATTAACGGTGCAATGCTGTTCATAGGTTTTCCGCTTGCAGAAAGTTCCCAATTTTGCATCAATTCATCACGATGAATTTCACACCATGCCAAAACGAGTTTCAATTGTCGACTCGGCAGAAATCCCTTATCAATTCTTCCCTGCTGAATCAATACCGTTGCTCTGTACCCTGCATACTCAACATGAAAATGCGGCGGGTTGTGTTCATTCCAATTCATTGTTATGCGGATACCGAAAAACAAACTGATTTCAGGCATTTGCCATCACCTCATTGTTATTATACAACAAAAGCTATTTTTCAGTCAACATATTTCTTTATCTTTCCGGTGTTATCAATATCACTATGAAAAAACCGCCATCCTCGCGGACAGCGGTTTTATTATGCAAATTATTTGCGGTCAAATACTTACAGTTCTGCGAAGTACTTGATGGTGCGGACCATCTGGCTGGTGTAGGAGTTTTCGTTGTCATACCAGGAAACAACCTGTACCTGATAGGTGTCTTCGTCGATCTTAGCAACCATGGTCTGAGTTGCATCGAACAGAGAGCCGTAACGGATGCCGATGATGTCGGAAGAAACGATTTCGTCGGTGTTGTAGCCGAAGGATTCGGAAGCAGCAGCCTTCATAGCAGCATTGATGCCGTCCTTGGTGATGTCCTTGCCCTTAACAACAGCAACAAGAATGGTGGTGGAACCGGTGCAGGTGGGAACACGCTGTGCGGAACCGATGAGCTTGCCGTTGAGTTCGGGAATTACAAGGCCGATAGCCTTTGCAGCGCCGGTGGAGTTGGGAACGATGTTCTGTGCGCCTGCACGTGCACGGCGGAGGTCACCCTTTCTCTGGGGACCGTCGAGGATCATCTGGTCGCCGGTGTAAGCGTGAACGGTGGTCATGATACCGCTCTGAACTGCAGCGTAGTTGTTAAGAGCCTGAGCCATGGGAGCGAGGCAGTTGGTGGTGCAGGATGCAGCGGAGATGATGGT
>JAZOWJ010000353.1:0-6860 GCA_045659125.1 Acutalibacteraceae bacterium | reverse complement strand
GGGCACGCCCGCTTATATCTCCATCCTGTGGCTCGCCGCGCTGAAGGCGGCTGTTGCGATCGCCAAGGAGATGGGCGATGCCGAACGCGCAGAAAATTGGCAGATCCTGCTGGATAAGGGAAAGATCGCCCTCGAAGAGCTGCTCTGGAACGGCGAATATTACAACCTGTGGCGCAACGGCGATGTTGTCGACGAGTGCCTGATGACCGACCAGCTGGACGGCGAATGGTTCCTGCGCGCGGCCGGCATCGGCGGCAACATCAGCAACGAGCGCGTCCGCACCGTGCTGGAAACCGTCTTCTGCCACAATTACGATCCCGACCACGGCCTGATCAACGCTACCTGCCTCAAGGGCAAGCGGACGTCCCTTGCTACCTACAAAAACTGTCAGGGTGAAGCGGTCTGGACGGGCATCGGCTATGTCATCGCCGCACTGTGCCTGTATGTCGGCATGCGAGACACGGCGGACATGGAAGTCGAGTCGATCCACTACAATCAGCTGCGCCTCGGCGCGCTGTGGGATCATTGGGAATGCGGTCATCACTATACCCGTCCTATGTCAAGCTGGTCTTTGTTGCTTGCAGCCTCGGGTCTTGCGGTGGATTACGAAAACAAAAAGCTTACCTTGCAACCCATGCAAAAGAATATGACCGTGCCGCTTTGTCTGCCCGGTATTCTTGCAAAGGTTACCTTCACCGACGGCAAATGCAACATCAATTGCATCAGCGGAAATCTCAACGATTGGGATATAAGTGTAATATAACAACAAAAAACTCTTGTTTCAGCCATAGTTGGCGGATGACAGCTTTGATTAAATATACGGTGTAGTCAGTTTTTTACGGCTGCACCGTGTTTTTTTGTAAGATGCTGCTTTTGCTTTGCTCCTCTTACCCGGTATTCGATAGAAATTCAATGTATTTCAAAGAAAAACAAACAGATAAAAGGCATATTCAGAAAATAATCATACATATTTTGGCATAATTGATTGACAAAAGGCTATAATAATTTTATAATGAATTTAAATTCAGTGAAAACAAATTCATTAAAAAGGAGTGCTTTTATGTTTGTTGCAAGAGAAAAAGAATTGGCATTGATAAATGAAATTCTCGGTAAACCTTCAGGCAGTGCTATGATATACGGAAAAAGAAAAGTCGGTAAAACCACCTTAATTACCGAAGCGTTGAAAAGCAGTAAGGATAAAGCTATCTATTATGAGTGTATAAAATCAAGCATAGAAGATAACATAGAGGGCTTTGTTGATGTTCTTGTAAGAGAAAAGGTGTTGGCTGTTCCGCTGAGCTTCAGAACTTTCATTGATGTATTTTCGTACCTTAATACTCTTCCTCAGACCTTCAACATCACAATTGACGAGTACCCTTATCTTAAAATGTTCACGAATCCTGAGACGGTTGACTCAATGTTTCAGAAAATCATCGATAACAACTTGTCAAATATCAGACTGTTTATCTCCGGCTCTCATATCGGAATGATGAAGGATTTGCTCGAAGAAAAGAATGCTCTTTACGGCAGATTTTCTCTTACAATTCATTTAAAAGAGTTAAATTACAGGGACGCTGCTTCTTTTTATCCCGAAAAAAGTGCTTATGATAAAGTAGGATTTTATTCTGTTTTCGGCGGTTCTCCGTATATAAATAAATTTATTGAACCTGCAAAAACATTAAAAGAAAACATCATAGCTACAATTCTTAAGGATACGCATCCTGTCTGTCAGTATGCTGAGCATCTGCTGATTACCGATTTCACCAATGCCGTAAATGCAGAAAGAATTTTCTATGCAATTTCCAACGGCAAGAAAAAGTACGGTGAGATTGAAAGTAAGCTGAAAATGAAAAATAACGGACTGCTTTCAAAACAGTTAGCCGCACTGACAGGCATGGAGATAATTTCAAAAACATATCCCATTAACAAGCCGGACGACAATAAAAAAATCTCCTACGAAATCAATGATAATCTTCTGCGATTTTACTATGCCTTTATTTACAAAAACAAAAGTGCTTTGCAGGTGCTCGGTGCAGAGGCTTTTTACAATGAATATATAGAGGAACCGTTAAAGCAGTTTGTTTCTTTCAGATTTGAAGAAATCTGCAGGTCATATTTTTCATTGGGCGTCATTTCAGGAAAGCTTAAAGGCATAACGAATATTGGCACATTCTACTACGACGACAGTGTAACAAGAAGCTCCGGTGAGTTTGATGTTGTTTTACAAAGAAAAGGAACGGAAACTGATTCTGCTTACGATGTTTATGAAGCAAAATATTATACTTCTCCTCTCTCACAGGGTGAGATGTATAAGGAAGCCGAAAAGATAAGAAATCTTAAAGGTCTGACGCTCGGTAAGATCGGCTTCATAGCGATGTCGGGTTATGAGAAAGAGGACAAACAATTCCACTGCATAAGCGGTGAAGCGTTATACAGCTGAAAATTCAGCGACAGTGCTGCAAAATGTGCACTGTCGCTTTTTCTTTTGAGTCAATCACGGGGACGCAAGGGAGGGGAAGTGCTTTCCGACTTTCTTTCGGGAACATTTTTTTTGTGTTCTATTGCAAAAACGGAAAAAATTTGCTATACTGTTATAATGAGGAGGTGTGTTATGCTTAAATTTATTTCATGGAATGTCAACGGTCTGCGTGCCGTTGTCAGCAAGGATATTTTTGTTCCTGCTTTCAATCAGCTGGATGCGGATTTCTTCTGCCTGCAGGAAACCAAGCTGCAGGAGGGACAGATCGATCTTACCTTTGACGGCTACACCTCTTACTGGAACTATGCGGAAAAAAAGGGCTATTCGGGCACGGCTATCTTTGCAAAAAGGCCTGCGCTGAATGTGACCTACGGGCTTGGCATTGAGGAGCACGACAAGGAGGGCAGGGTCATTACCCTCGAATACGAACAGTTTTTCCTTGTGACGGTGTATACCCCCAATGCAAAAGAGGACTTGTCCCGCCTTGCTTACAGACAGGTATGGGAGGATGCCTTCCGTGCGCATCTTTTGAAGCTCAATGAAAAGAAGCCTGTGATTTTCTGCGGTGACCTGAATGTGGCGCATAAGGAGATTGACCTTAAAAACCCAAAGCCCAACCGCGGCAAGGCAGGATTTACGGATGAGGAAAGAGAAAAGTTCTCTGTTCTTCTTGATTCGGGCTTTACCGACACCTTCCGTTGGTTTGAACCCGAAACCACAGGTGCATACTCATGGTGGAGCTACCGCTACAAGGCACGCGAAAACAACGCAGGATGGAGAATCGACTACTTTGTGGCATCCGACAGTCTTCGTGACAAGCTGGCAGGTGCATCCATACACAACGAAATATTCGGCTCCGACCATTGCCCGGTCGAGCTGCTTGTGAATATTGATTATTAAACAGGAGTGAACAAACAATGACAGCAAAAACATTCGGCTGGATGGCAGACCTCTGCTTCTGGCTCTTCAAGTTCGAGGGTTATTCTTACAAGGCAAGATATCTTCGCAAAAAGGACAAAAAAGCATTCGACAAGTATGTTGACGATAAGGTCAATATGCTTTGTGATGCCGTTGAAAAGAAGGCAGGCTTTACTTATACCATCGAAGGACTCGAAAACATTCCGTCCTCGGGTCCCGTGGTCTATGCATGCAACCATCAGAGCATTTTTGATACCACCGTTGCCGTGCGTGTTTCCCGTGATCTGCCCGGCTTCATCATGAAGCATCAGCTTCGCATGATTCCGCTGACAAGACTGTGGTTTTCTTTCTTTGATTGCGTTTATGTAAACCGCAAGGACAAGGAATCCTCTCATAACGCATACGAAACCAGTGTGCAGAATCTGAAAAACGGCAGAAGCATGGCCATCTTCATGGAGGGCACACGCAGCCGTGACGAAAAGCACAAGCTCGGCAAATTCAAGACAGGTGCATTCCGCATGGCGATGGAAGCAGGTGTTCCGCTTGTTCCCGTTGTGATCTGCGGCACCTCCAAGGTCTTTGAGGATACAGGCGAAATCGTTTCCGCAATCGGCAAGGTCAAGGTGCTCAAGCCTGTCAGCATTCCGAAGATGGACTTTGAGGATCTTGAGGATTTCATCAAGGATTTCCGCGAAAAATACGAGGACGAATACGAGGATATCCTCGAAGAAGTTGAAAAACTGAATAAGTAATAAAGGAGAGAGCAGAATGGCTTACAAATTGTTCGCAAACCACTGTCATGTATTTCCCGACGGCGCAAAGGATAATGCGCAGATCCGCGATTTAAAACAGCTGATGAAGGAGTGCGGCATCGACAAGGCCGTCTGCTTTACCTGCTTTCAGGAGCAATATGACCGCTGCGGTGTCCCCGGCGACCCCAACACATGGCTGTATAACGAAATCAAGGATGACCCCACCCTTGTCGGCTTCGGTACAATTGATTTCAACCGCGATGACATCACCGAGCAGGTGGAATACATCGCTTCCTTAGGCTTCAAGGGCATCAAGATTCACCCTGCATGGCAGGAGATCAACATCATGTGCGAAAAGGCACAGCAGGTTTATGCCAAGGCACAGGAGCTCGGTCTGTTTTTGTCGTTCCACACAGGCCTGCACTGGCACCGCCTTGCCGACTACAATGTGCTTTTGTTTGATGAGGTCGCATGGCATTATCCGCGTCTTCGCTTCAGCATGGAGCACATCGGCGGCTATCACTTCTTCCGTGATGCCCTTGCCGTGATCTGCAACAACCGCCGTGCGGCACCCTATCCCACGGTTTATGCAGGCTGGACGAGTGTCGGCGAAGAGGATGAAGAGATTCAGGGCGGCTGGCATCTGACCGACAAGGAGCTGCGCACTGTTATCAAGCAGACAGGCCACGATCACAGCACATTCGGCCTTGACTTCCCCTACAATGACACAGGCGACACAAAGCGCTTCATTGAACGCATTAAAAACATGGATATTCCCGAAGAAGCAAAAGAAGGCATCCTCGGCAAAAACCTTGCCGACGCACTTGGAATTGAGCTGTAACAACAAACCCGCCCCGAAAAGGGCGGGTTTTTCATATGAAATCTTTAAAAAATCGTCAGTTCACGGGCATAGCCCTTGTAGCCGACATCGGCAACAAACTGCGGTCTGCCCGGCGCGATATCGCTGACAAAGCTGAAATGCACATGTCCTGCAAGCACGGCCTTGATGCTTGGCTGCGATTTGATAAAAGCAACCATTTCCATTGTCACACCGCGCGGTCTGATTTCAATGGCTCGCCATTCGTCATAGGGCAGATGGTCTTCATCACACCCCACAAGATAGGTGCTGCTGCCGGGAGAGGTGAGGCTGATATGATAGTCATACAGCGATTGCTCAAACAGCGGTGCATGCAAACACAGAATAATCGGCAGTCCCTTTGCAATTTCCGTTTTGAGTCTTTCCATCTGCCACGGTTCGAACTGATGATAACTGTCGTCGATGCTGACGAAGTTGACTCCGCCGATGATTCTTGAATTAAAAAACAGCGGTGCACCCAACCCCGGCTGCATTTCGCGAAAGCTGTTCATTTTGTAAGCATAGTCCTCATACGCTTCGCCGACATACTGCGAAAACTCATGATTGCCCGCGGCAAAAAACACCTTTTCATCAGAGAGAATTTTTCTTGCAAAATCGAAATTCGCGTGCGAGGTAAAGTCAATCAGGTCGCCCGTGTGGACGATCAGGTCGCAATTCTCCCTGCCGTAAGCAAGCTGCTCTTCCAGATTTTTTTCACGATCGGGACTGTTGAATCTTTTTGCAAGTGCCTTTTTGCGGTCATTGTCGCGGTCATCACAAAGGGCAATGTGGCTGTCGGTGATATGAAGTATTTTCAGGGGCTTTTCAAGTCCTATGTGCAGTGTGGATTTTTCAAGCTTCAAAAAAATCGCCTCCTTGCATTTATTATATCATCTGATTTTTGTTTTGTACAGCAAAAAAGTGCTTCCACGAAAAGTGAAAGCACTTTTTTTTTATCGGGTCTGTCCGTTTCCGCGGATGATGAATTTATAGCTTGTAAGCTCGGGAAGGCCGACAGGGCCCCTTGCGTGCAGCTTCTGTGTGGAAATACCGATTTCGGCACCGAAGCCGAATTCACCGCCGTCGGTGAAACGGGTGCTGGCATTCACATACACCGCTGCGGAATCCACAAGACGTGTGAATTTGTCTGCATCGGCAACGGAATTGGTGATGATGGCTTCGCTGTGGCCTGTGGAATATTTTGCAATGTGGGCAATGGCCTCATCGGTATTGTTCACGGTTTTGACGGAAAGCTTGTAATCAAGATATTCCGTGCCCCAGTCCTTTTCCGTTGCAGGCTTTGCATTTGCAAGCACGGCGCAAACGTCCTCATCACCGTAAATTTCAACATTCTTTTCGGCTAATTTTTCAGCAATGGCAGGAAGAACCGTCTGCAGTGCATCACGGTGCACAAGCAGACTTTCGCAGGCATTGCAAACGGAAACACGAGAGCATTTTGCGTTGAACACAATGTCCGCAGCCATCTGCACATCGGCACTTGCATCCACATAAATGTGGCAATTGCCCACACCCGTCTGAATCACGGGCACACTTGCATTTTCCACCACGGTGCGGATGAGTCCTGCACCGCCGCGCGGCAGCAGCACATCAACATAGTCATTCATGTGCATCAGCTCAATGGCACTGTCACGCGAGGTGTCCTCCACCAGCTGAATGCAATCGGCAGGAAGTCCTGCTTCTTCCACACTTTTGCGCATGGATGCAACAATTGCAATATTCGAGCAGATGGCCTCCTTACCGCCGCGCAGAATCACGGTGTTGCCTGTTTTCAGGCACAGTGCGGCCGCATCAGCCGTCACATTGGGTCTTGCTTCAAAAATAACGGCAACAACAC
>JAZOWJ010000352.1:0-16024 GCA_045659125.1 Acutalibacteraceae bacterium | reverse complement strand
TTTCAGTCGTTGTTTAATTTTCAAGGTCCGTGTCTCGCTTTCCTGACTCACTATCGTGTGTCTCTCGCGAGTGCCTGATTATCTTACCACATCTTCAAGCGTTTGTCAAGTACTTTTTTAAACTTTTTTCAAAAAGTTTTTCAAGCTCTTTTTTCAACCTCTTATCGTTCGGTGTCTCTCCGCACCCTGCGGTTTCCTACTCGATCTTCAGTTTCGTTCGCTCTTCGGTGTGTTCCTCAGTGCCCAATAGTTATACACTATTTTCGAGCTTTTGTCAAGCCCTTTTTTTGAACTTTTTTCAACTTTTTTTGAAGTTTTTTTGAGCGCCACAACATCTTGTGCTTGCATGCTCTTTTTACCACAAAAGGAAAGATTTGCTGTGCATGTTTCACAGAAGCCATGGGAACAATTTGGACAGAATAAATAAAAAAGGGTGCATAATTGACATGAAATCAAAATTAACACGAGCCCACAAAATCATTGCATTTCTGACGGCCGCAGCGATGCTTTTCGCATGCTGCATTTTTGCGGAAAGTGATTACTTTTTATTAAGAAACGAAAGAAATAATATGCAGGTTTTATCCAAATACGGATCGCGCGGCGAGGAAGTGCGACAAATTCAGAACAAGCTCAAGGAGCTCGGATATTATTCGGGATCTGTTGACGGTATCTTCGGCACTAAAACGCAGAGTGCAGTAAAAGCCTTTCAGCGAAACTGCGGACTTACCGTTGACGGCATTGCAGGTCCAAAAACATTATTATATTTAGGACTCGGCGGCTCATCTTCGTCTGCCGGATCCTACAACTCGGGTGATGTATACCTTCTTGCCAAGCTGATTGCTGCGGAAGCTCGTGGTGAAAGCTACACGGGTCAGGTGGCAGTTGGCGCTGTTGTACTCAATCGCGTGGAGCACGGCTCCTTCCCTGATTCGATATCAGGGGTTGTTTATCAGGCAGGCGCATTCAGTGCAGTCAATGACAGCAACTGGTCCGTAACGCCAAATGCAACCGCACAAAAGGCGGCACGTGATGCAATCAACGGATGGGATCCGTCCGGCGGTGCTATATATTATTATAATCCTAAAACTGCAAAAAGCCAATGGATTCGCTCCAGACCGATTATTTCGGTGATCGGAAATCATGTGTTTTGCTCATAAAAAACCGGATTGCAGGGTAACACCTGTCAATCCGGTTTATATATATTATATAATTATAACATTATAGTTTAAAAATCCCATTCGTCGGCAGACTTTGCCTTCGGCCAGAAAACGGCAGGCTCCTCTGCAGGAGATTCCTCTTCCTTTTCTTCTTCAGGCTCGGGAATGCGTGCAAAACGCACAGCACAGTCAAAGAAAGCACGAAAAGCTTCCATTTTTTCAAACACGGCACGGCAATAGGCAACCACACTGTCCATGTCAGTCAGCAGCTCATCCTTAATGGGACACGAAAGCATCCACTGCTTATATTTGATATATTCAATCATCGGATCATTTGCATCAAAGCCCTTCGGGGTGCGGGTAACATGGTCACCGCAAAACCAGGAGCGCACCTCATCGTCAGCCATAATACGTGCAAACTCGTCGGCATGCTCGGAAATATAACGGCGAACACGGTCAGTGACCTTGCGATTGTCTGTAAACCAGACACCCACGCAGATTTCGGAACGATTCTGCGGTGAAATCTGCACATAGTAGCTCATAGCAGTCTTTTCACGTCCCTCATCACCTACTGCACAAGCAAACCATGTTTTATAAGGCGGCTTACCTGCAGCATAACGTACATCGCGGGCTGTGCGATAAATAAACCGCTTGGTCGGAAATTCACGGATGCGGTCTGCCATAAAAGGACAAACCTCACAGACCTGCTGTGCAATGGCAGCAGTAAAGTCTTCAAAATCCTTGCGGACCGCTTCATACCGGGCATGGGTTTCATGAAACCATGTTCGGTTATTGTGCATTTCAAGGTCAGAAAGATAAGACAACATGGGGGTAAAGAACATAAGAACCTCGCTTTTTTCAAAAAAGCCCCGCCGAAGCGGGGTTTTGATTTTTTATCTGTCGCTCGGGCGACGGGTTTTAATGGTGATAACAACTGCAGCAGCTACCATAGCAACCATAACAACAATCAGAACAATACCGATGGAAGATCCGTTGGATGTGAACTGTGTTGCAATTTCAGGCTGCTGTGCAGCACCCATTTCATCTGCTTCTCCTGCAGTATTGCCGAGTGTAATGGAAATAGAGAAGGTTTCGGGTGCAGCAGTGGTATCATTATATACAGGTGCGGTGGTGGATGCATCCCCTGCAGGCTCAGCCGTGGTTGCATTTTCTTCGCTGACAGCCGTTGTGCCTGCGGCAGCTGTTGTGTCAACAACCGTCAGACCGGAATCGGTTGTGACCGGCGCTTTGGTTGTGGTTGTGGTAGCAGCAGGCTTGGTGGTTGTATTGGATACGTTTGCTTTGGTGGTTGTGTTGGATGTGTTTGCCTTGGTGGTGGTTGTTGCAGGCTTCTGGGTTGTGGGCTGCGCAGGACGGCCTGCATTATTCGCATTGTTTGCGGCCTCTTCACGGGATGCAAGAACACTTGCAGCAATGGATGCATCAATATCCACATTGCCGTTGTTGTTATTGCTGCCGGCGGGCCTGGTAGTATTATTACCGCTGTTATTGTTATTATTACTGTTCGGCTTGGTGGTAGTTGCCTGTGCGGCATTGAATGCATCGATCACAGACTGACGGCTTGCATAGGGGTCAACACCGTTGATGGAGGCAGCTGTGGGAAGATAGGAAGCACCGATGATGGCAGGAGAAATCAAATCAGCCATAGCAACAGCACCCAGCTCTGTCAGATGTGCACCGTCGGTGGTGAACGCAGGAAGCAATGCATTGCTGTCAACAGGGCTGTCCATGGGGGACATTTCAAAATAACCATCAATGAGACTGGTGGAACGAACCCAGTCATCCAGCTGATCACACATCTTCTGTGCTTCAGTGGTCCAGCTGAGATCGCCTGTCTGACCGAGGAATTCACGTTCATAGCCTTTCCACGCAGTTTTTGTGAAGAAATAAACCTTCATACCCTGCTTACGGGCTGCGGAAATAATCTGCTTATAACCGTTGATAATATCATCAACAGAGGAATAGGGTGCTTCACCCTTCATGCTTTCGGTCATGGGATGCAGAATATCATTCAGACCGATTTTCACAAGCAGCACCTTTGCACCCGTAATATCCAGCGCATCGCGCTCAAAACGGTCCACAACAGCCTTGCCGTAGAGATTGCCGATGAGACCTGTGCCGTCATGCAGAAGACGGTTTGCCACAATGGAATTATTGACAAAGCCGATATGAGAATATCCTGCTGTGTAGGCTCTCTGTGCAAAATAATGATATGCTTCGTTGGTCAGTGTGGAGTCACCGAGAAAAACAACGGAATAGGCATCTGCATAGGTGGAACGAACATCCACACGGGTCAGGAACGGAATGGTGTGGTAAGTAATTGCACCCGAAGAAATCTTGATTTCATTATTGGCATTGGTGTTTTTGTTGTTGATGGCGCTTTCAAGAGCAGCCATATTCAAAAAGCTTCTGCCACCGTAAAGACCGCCTGTTTTGATGTAAGTCGTGGTGGGGAAATAAACACTGACGGTAACATAATCCAAAGAAGAGGTAGGGAAATAAATGCTGTCGGTCCAGAGAATTTCACCCGGCTTGATTTCTGCCGAGGTCTGTCCGTCATTAAAGGTGAGGGCAGTTGCTGTGTCGGTCAGAATAGCTGCCGTGGTGGAGGTATCCGTTTTTGCAATGGAGGCAGCACCGATTTTAAGTGTAGATGTGCCGTATTCATTGGAGAAGCACAGTCTGGTGTAAAGACCGCCTGCGGAAATCTGCAGCTGCGTACGCACAACAGAACGGGCAGGAATAATATCATTGAATTTGATATTCGAGGTCAGGCTGATAGAGCCGTCCACGGCTGCCGTTGACCAGGAAGAAATCCAGGTACCTGCACTGGCGGCCTCAGCTTCTGGTGCAAATGCAAAAAGACCCGTTGCACCTGATACAAGCAGCACTGCCGCTGCAAGGAACATAGCAACAAAGATTTTTATTTTTTTCATCGGAAAATCCCCCACACAATTGTCTTTTATTTAATAAAAGTAAACGCGCATAGATATACAGATACAATATAGCACTTATTTGTTTTTTCGTCAAGATGATTTTACACTTAAATAAGAAATAAATGTTGCACAAACCGCAACTGCGCCGCAGATCCGCAAAAAAAAGAACAACTCCCATGTTTCATTGCCCGATTGCTGTGTATTTAATGAAAAAAATAATTGTAAAAGCAAGCAAAACATGCTATACTTTAAAATGAAGGAATTTAAAATTCTTTTCACACAAAAAATAAAAATCAAACTTTAAAATAACGGAGGAACAGTATGTCTGAAAACAAAATTGATTTTTCTGCTATGAAAGAAGAACTTTTCTACACCCCCAAGCACGCATCCAAGGTGCTGTCGGCCGATGAGGTTGCAGCTGCTGATGCATACTGCGAAGGCTACAAAAACTTTTTGAACGATGCAAAGACCGAACGCGAAGCTGTCTGCGTGAGCCTTGCAGAAGCCGAAAAGAACGGCTTTGTGCCTTATGAATTCGGCAAAAAATACAACGCCGGCGACAAGGTTTATTACAACAACCGTGGCAAGAGCATCATTTTTGCCGTCATCGGCAAGAGAAGCCTTGCAGATGGTGTTCGCATTGCTGCTGCACACATCGACTCTCCCCGTCTTGACCTCAAGCCCAACCCGATGTATGAGGACAATGAAATCGCACTGCTCAAGACCCACTATTACGGCGGTATCAAAAAATATCAGTGGACAGCCATTCCCCTTGCCCTGCACGGTGTTGTTGTTAAAAAGGATGGCTCGGTCGTGACCGTTTGCATTGGTGAAGATGACAACGATCCCAAGTTCGTCATTTCCGACCTGCTTCCCCACCTTGCACAGGAGCAGAGCAAGCGCACACTGTCTGACGGCATCCGCGGTGAAGAGCTCAACGTCATCATCGGCTCGCGTCCGTTTGCTGACTGCGACGAAGCTGAAGCTGTCAAGCTCAACATTCTCAAGCTGCTCAATGAAAAATACGGCATTATCGAAGCCGATTTCCTGTCTGCAGAGCTTGAAGTTGTGCCTGCCTTCAAGGCTTGCGACATCGGTCTGGACAGAGCCCTCATCGGCTCCTACGGTCACGACGACCGCGTTTGTGCATACCCCGCACTGACCGCTATTCTTGAAACCGAAAATCCCGAATATACCGTCCTGTCCGTACTGACCGACAAGGAAGAAACAGGCTCCGACGGCAACACGGGTCTGAATTCGTCTTATATGGCAGACTTCATCACCGACCTTGCTGAAACCAACGGTGTGCCCGGCAGAATCTGCATGAAGAACAGCGAATGCCTGTCCGCAGACGTCAACGCAGCATTCGATCCCACCTTTGCAGATGTTCTTGAACGCAGAAATGCAGCATACCTGAATAAAGGTATTGTTATTACCAAATACACAGGCTCCCGCGGTAAGGGCGGCACAAGCGATGCTTCTGCCGAATTTATGGGCAGAGTCCGTTCCATGCTCGACAAAAACGGCGTCATCTGGCAGATCGGTGAGCTCGGCAAGGTTGACCTCGGCGGCGGCGGAACGGTTGCAAAGTATGTGGCTTCCCACAATATCGATGTTATCGATGCAGGTGTTCCCGTCATTTCCATGCATGCTCCCTTTGAGGTCGTCAGCAAGATTGACGTCTATATGGCACACAGAGCATTTAAAGTGTTCTTTGCAGATTAATTTTTAATATACAGGAGGAAATTTACAATGGCAAACAGATTCGTTCTCAATGAAACAAGCTACCACGGCGCAGGTGCAATCAAGGAAATCCCTGCAGAAATCAAGGCAAGAGGCTTCAAAAAGATCTTCGTCTGCTCCGACCCCGATCTTATTAAGTTCAACGTCACCAAGAAAGTGACCGATGTTCTTGATGAAGCAGGCATTGAATATGTCATCTTCTCCGACATCAAGGCAAATCCCACCATCGAAAACGTGCAGAACGGCGTTGCTGCCTTCAAGGCTGCTGACAGCGACTGCATCGTAGCCATCGGCGGCGGTTCTTCCATGGACACCGCAAAGGCAATCGGTATCATCATCACCAACCCCGAATTTGCTGATGTCCGTTCTCTTGAAGGTGTTGCTCCCACCACCAACAAGTGCGTTCCCATCATCGCTGTTCCCACCACCGCAGGCACCGCTGCTGAGGTTACCATCAACTACGTTATCACCGATGCACAGAATAACCGCAAGATGGTCTGCGTAGACGTGCACGACATTCCCGTTGTTGCTGTTGTTGACCCCGACATGATGTCCACCATGCCCAAGGGTCTCACCGCCGCTACCGGCATGGATGCTCTTACCCACGCAATCGAAGGCTATATCACCAAGGGCGCATGGGAAATGAGCGATATGTTCCACATCAAGGCAATCGAGCTTATTGCTGCATCTCTTCGCGGTGCTGTCAACGGCTGTGACAAGGGCAGAGAAGGCATGGCACTTGGTCAGTACATCGCAGGCATGGGCTTCTCCAACGTCGGTCTTGGTATTGTTCATTCCATGGCTCATCCGCTCGGAGCTCTGTATGACACCCCCCACGGCGTTGCAAACGCTATCATTCTTCCCACCGTTATGGCTTACAATGCACCTGCAACCGGTGACAAGTACCGTGCTATCGCAAAGGCAATGGGCGTTGAAGGCACAGATGCCATGACCATCGAAGAAGCTCGTGAAGCTGCTATCAATGCTGTCCGTCAGCTTTCCGCAGATGTCGGAATTCCCGCTGACCTCAAGGAAATCGTTAAGGAAGAAGATATTCCCTTCCTTGCACAGAGTGCATTTGACGATGCCTGCCGTCCCGGCAACCCGAGAGACACCTCTGTTGAAGAAATCACCGCTCTGTTTAAGGAACTTCTGTAAAAACGGAAAAGAGGGATTGATATGGGCTTTGTAAAAAGTGTTACACTGCACTATTTTGATATTTTTCCCAAGGTTTTTCCTGCCGACAAGGAAGTTGAAATCACAATAAAGCCGCTCGGCAGCCGCATTTCGTTTGCTGCCGACACACAATACACCATTGAGCTGTGCCCCATGAACGAGGGCTGCACAAGAGATTATCCTCATGTTTCAAGATGGGCACACCTTACGGTCAAGCCCTGTGAGGACGGATGCATCCGTTTTAAACATGCATTTCCCGATGAGCAGGAGCACTATGTTCGTGTGATTCTTGACGGTAAAGAGCTGGTTGAGCTGTCGGTTTACTCATTGCACGAGGATCTGTGCGGCAGATATCCCTTTATCGGTGACCTGCACATGCACACCACCTGCTCAGACGGTCGTCAGTCCCCTGCAGTGGTTGCATCCAACTATCGCCGCAAGGGCTATGACTTCATGGCCATCACCGACCACGGCAGATATTATCCGTCCCTTCGCGTCAAGGAGCTTTTCAAGGATGTTCCGATTGAGCTGAACCTTGTTGAGGGTGAAGAGGTGCACATGCCCAAGGGTGACGAATGGCACATCAATGATGTACATATCGTCAACTTCGGCGGTGAATGGTCTGTCAACGGACTTATCAAGGGCGAAGCCAACGACGCCGAAACCGACGGCGCTATGAACGGCAGAAGCAAAACGGGCGAAGCACCTGCACAAATGACAAAAGAAGAATTCTTTGCCGAGGTCGATGCCCTCAAGGATACCCTTGACATACCCGAAGGCATTGAAAAATACACCTACGCCTGCTGCCAGTATATTTTCGATCAGATCCGCAAGGCAAACGGTCTTGCCATTTTCCCGCATCCCTATTGGAGAAACAACGTTAACCACGTTCCCGAAAAGATGTGGAAGGAAATGTTCAAAAACCGCATTTTCGATGCCTTTGAGGTACTCGGCGGCGAACGCGAATTCAATCATAACGGCTATCAGACCGCTGCATGGTATGAGCAGTGGGCAAACGGCAACAGAATGCCCATCGTCGGAAGCACCGACACCCACGATTCCATCAATCCGAAAGCAGACATCTGCTGCACGATGGTTTTTGCACAGGAAAACGAACGTGTTTCCATTATCAATGCCATCAAGGATTACTATTCGGTTGCCATCGACACCATCAGCACCGAATACCGCATTGTCGGCGACCTGCGCCTGACACAGTATGCATCCTTCCTGTATGAAAACTTCTTCCCCCTGCACGACGAGCTGTGCTACGAAGAAGGCAGAGCCATGAAGGACTACGCATTCGGTGAAGAGGGTGCAAAGGAAATTCTTTGTCTTATTTCGGGCAGAATGAAGAAGCAAAGAGAAAAATACTTCGCATTCTGATTTAATCAATTGACCACCCTTGCAGCGCTTGTGCTGCAAGGGATTTTTTATGCTGCCGTGTATCATTTTCGTAAGTCTCTCCTGACATGCTTTTCTTTTTCGCTCTCCCCTTTTTTATACAAATCTTGAATTCCTGATTTAGTTATGATATAATGTTTTGTTGTAATCTTTTTTCGGAGGCATATTATGGACTTTTTTGCCGGAAAATATCAGGTCGCGGTTATCGGTGCAGGTCATGCAGGTATTGAAGCCGCTCTTGCAGCTGCACGATTGGGCTGCAGTACCGTCTGCTTTACCGTCAATCTTGACTGGGTCGGCAATCTCCCCTGCAATCCGTCCATCGGCGGAACAAGCAAGGGACACCTCGTGCGTGAAATCGATGCGCTGGGTGGTGAAATGGGCAAGGCTGCAGATGCGACACTGATTCAGAGCCGTATGCTCAATGTCGGTAAGGGTCCTGCCGTACATTCCCTGCGTGCGCAGATTGACCGCCGTGCCTACAGCGGCTACATGAAGCACTGCCTTGAACAGCAGGAAAATCTTGACCTCGTGCAGGCGGAAATCGTGAAGCTTGAAAAATGCGAGGACGGTTGGATGATGCATTCCGAGCTTGGTTGTATTTACACCGCAAATTGCTGCATTCTTGCAACAGGCACCTTCCTCGACGGCAAAATTTATGTCGGTGAGCATGTACGCAGCTCGGGTCCCGACGGGATGTTCCCTGCTGTGGCGCTGTCAGGCTCCCTCAAGGAAATGAAGCTGCCCCTGCGCCGCTTCAAAACAGGCACGCCAAGCCGTGTCAACCGCCGTTCTGTTGATGTTTCCAATCTCGAGGTGCAATACGGTGATGAAGAAATTGTCCCGTTCTCATTTGATTGCCCGAAGCTGCCCGAAAACAAAGAGGTTTGCTATATTACATACACAAATCCTGAAACCAAACGCATTATCATGGAAAATCTGCACCGATCTCCCCTGTTCGGCGGCATGATCGAGGGTGTCGGTCCTCGTTATTGCCCGTCTATTGAAGACAAAATGGTGCGTTTTGCTGAAAAAGAAAGACATCAGATCTTTATTGAGCCCTGCGGGCTGAATACGGAAGAACTCTATTTACAGGGGCTTTCGTCTTCCCTGCCCGTGGATGTGCAGGACGCTTTTCTGCGCACGATTCCGGGTCTCGAAAATGTGAAGGTCATGCGCAATGCCTATGCTATTGAGTACGATTGTACGGACCCTCTTTCCCTCAAGCCAACCCTTGAATTTCTTGATTTTGACGGCTTGTTCGGTGCAGGTCAGTTCAACGGTTCTTCAGGCTATGAAGAGGCAGCCGCACAAGGTCTTGTTGCAGGTATTAATGCTGCACACAAGATATTGGGGAAAGAACCGTTTATACCGGAACGCTCAGGCTCATACATCGGTACGTTGATTGATGATCTTGTCACCAAGGGCTGTAACGAGCCTTACCGAATGATGACATCGCGTTCCGAATATCGTCTTGTTTTAAGACAGGACAATGCAGACCTGCGTCTGACCGAAAAGGGCTATGAAATCGGTCTTATTTCCGAAGCAAGATATAACGCTTTAAAGCGCAAAATTGAATTAATTGCAGAAGAGCGTCACCGTGTTGAAAATACCATTATTTCTCCGAGCAATGCTCTCAATGAGGTTCTTGTTTCACGTGAAACATCTGCAATTCAATCTGGCGCAAGATTGTCTGATCTGATCCGCAGACCGCAGTTGAATTACAAGGCTCTGACACCGTTCGACACCAAGCGACCCGAATTGCCGTATGAAATCTTTGAGCAGGTAGAAATCGACCTGAAGTACGAGGGTTACATCAAAAGGCAATACGCAGACATCAAGGAACAGCAAAGGCTCGAAGGGAAGCTGCTTCCTGAAGACCTTGATTACAGTCAGATTATAAACCTGCGTACAGAGGCTGCAGAAAAGCTTCAAAAAATCAGACCGCGCAGCATTGGTCAGGTAGCACGAATTTCAGGCGTCAGTCCTGCAGACATTTCCGTGCTGATGATTTACCTCGCCAAAAGCGGAAAATAAATTATAAGAAAAGGGAAGACCCTTATGACAATTTCCAAAGAACTATTGCTTACATCCTGTGCTGAATTCGGTGTGCAAATAGACAATGCCTGTGCGGACCGCCTTGACACATATGCAAAGCTTCTGATTGAATATAATGAAAAGGTCAATCTGACCGCAATTACACAGCCTGATGAAATTGTTCGCAAGCATTTTGCTGATAGTCTGCTTTTGCTGCACTATGTTGACATCAAGCAGGGGACACGATATGCTGATATCGGCACAGGCGGCGGTTTCCCCGGTGCAGTATTGCTTTGCGCTGTTCCTGATGCACAAGCAGTGCTTGTGGATTCCATCAACAAGAAGCTTGATTTTATCCGTTATTTATTGCGTGAATTAGGTCTGCAGGCCGAAGTTCTGACAGCAAGAGCAGAGGAGCTCGGCAGAAATTCAGCTTACAGAGAAAGCTTCGATGTTGTTACAGCACGTGCCGTTGCGCAGCTTAATCAATTGAGTGAATACTGTATGCCTCTTGTTAAGGTTGGTGGATTATTTGCACCAATGAAAGGGAAGCTTGAGGCAGATGAGCAACAGCGCGGCTTTGGTGCAATTGCAAACCTTGGAGGTAAGGTTGAACAAAACATTGAATTATCCTTGGACGGCGCACAAAGACACATTGTTGTTGCAAAAAAGATTTCGCAAACACCGACAAAATATCCGCGAAATCAAGCACAAATATCCAAAAAGCCTTTATAATTCAGTTTAAAAACAGAATATTACAGCATGATTCGCTGAAAATTTTAAAATTTATGTGGTATATTTATCTTGCAAGAGGGGACCGGACAAGCACTCTTGAGGAACAAATATACCGCATTTTTTATTGGAGAAAGAAATATGCCTCAAAATAACCTTGCACGGGGAGGACGTGTGTTCCCGATCGGAGTGGACAAAATCATTCCGAATCCGCACCAACCACGCAAAATATTCCGCGAAGAGGAATTGCAGGGACTTGCACAATCCATAGCAGCAAACGGTGTGTTACAACCGTTGTGCGTAAGACCGGCAGGGGAGTATTTTGAATTAATATCAGGTGAACGACGTTTGCGTGCATCAAAAAAAGCAGGTTTGAAGGTCGTTCCTTGCATTATTTGCGATGCAAGTGACAAAGATAGTGCTGTGTATGCACTTTTAGAGAACATTCAGCGTTCAGATCTGCATTTTTTTGAAGAAGCTGAAGCGCTGCAACGCCTGATTAAAGAGCATTCTGTTTCGCAAACAGAAGCAGCGGCATTATTGGGCAGATCACAGTCAGCAGTATCCAACAAATTAAGATTACTGCGAATTCCGGTTCAAATCAGAGAACAAATACGTCGTGGTGGGTTATCTGAACGCCATGCACGCAGTTTGTTACGATTTCAGACAGAGGATGCAATGAAAAAAGCACTGCGACAGATATTACTGCAAAACCTGACTGCTGAACAAGCAGAAAAGGGTCTGTCAGCCGAAGAAAGGGAAGCCTCGCAAAAGGAAAAGCAGCGGGGAAGTCGTGACAATCATCGGCACACAACAGTGTTTAAAAACATACGCATTTTTCTGAATACATTCAATCATGCTGTTGATATCATGCGTGACGCAGGAATCAACGCAGGAACAGACGAGGAGGAAACCGAAGAATACTACATTTACACCGTAAAAATCCCGAAAACAAATGATATTCGGGAGCCTTAATTTTATCTTCCACATCCATATCTTTCTCTTTCACACCCCATATCCAACACAGGCAGGCGGCAGAAATGCCGTCTGTCTGTGTTTTTAGCAAGTAAAATGTTTCACGTGAAACATTTTATTCTGTTATTATTTTGTGTTTCACGTGAAACATTTTTATAAAACAACACAAAAACAGTTGATTTTCACCACATAATGCTATATAATAAGGATTATTATAATATATATTATAATATTTTTAATAAAAAGGAAGTTATATATGGCAAAAACCGTCTCCATTCTCAACCAAAAAGGCGGTGTCGGAAAAACCACAACAGCCGTAAACCTTGCAGCAGCAATCGGCCTTGAAGGGAAGAAAACACTGCTTGTTGACATTGATCCGCAGGGAAATTCCACAAGTGGCTTCGGAATCAACAAAAGAGATATAAAACAGTCCTCTTACGATGTTTTGACAGGGAAGTGCACTGCCGAAGAAGCAATCATCAAAACAGAGTTTGAAAATATCGATATTATGCCCTCTAACATGAATTTGGCAGGTGCAGAAATTGAAATCATTGAAATCCCGAACCGTGAAAGCCTCTTAAAAAGAGCATTAGCCCTTGTCTGGGATAAATATGACTACATTTTCCTGGATTGTCCTCCGTCACTGGGTCTTATTACACTCAACGCACTGACCGCGTCTGATACCTTTATAGTGCCGATTCAATGCGAATATTACGCATTGGAAGGTCTGTCACAGCTCATGGCTACCGTCAGACAAATCAAGAGGTTATATAACCCCTATATTGATTTAGAGGGTGTTCTGCTTACTATGTATGACGGCAGACTCAATCTGACCCAACAGGTTGTGGAGGAGGTTAAAAAATTCTTCCCGAAAAAGGTATACACCACCGTTATCCCCCGCAATGTGCGCCTTTCGGAAGCACCTTCCTTTGGACAGCCCGTGCAATACTATGACCGTTCAAGCAAGGGCAGCATCGCATATTGTGAATTGGCAAAAGAATTTTTAGGTAAACAAAACAAATAAAAGGGAGGAAATCCACCTATGGCAACTAAAAAAGGCGGTCTCGGCAAAGGAATCAGTCAGCTTTTCGTAGAAAATGCGCCTGAAGATGCACTGAGCAACAGCGCAACATCCCTGCCGATCGGGGATATTGAGCCAGACCGCAACCAACCGAGAACCAATTTTGATGATACAGCGCTGCAGGAATTGGCAGATTCCGTGGCAGCACACGGTGTTCTGCAGCCGATTTTAGTTCGTCCGCAATCTGATGGTTCTTATCAGATCGTGGCAGGTGAGCGCCGTTACAGAGCCGCACGTATGGCAGGTTTAACTGAAGTTCCTGTAGCAATCAAGGTTTTATCCGATGCAGAAGCAGCAGCCATTGCGCTCATTGAAAACCTGCAACGAGAAGACCTCAACCCCATGGAAGAAGCCATCGGTATTAAAAAGCTGATGGATGATTTTGGTCTGACACAGAATGAAGCTGCCGAAAGATTATCAAAATCCCGACCTGCTGTGGCAAATTCGCTTCGTTTGCTTCAATTACCCGACGATTGCATTGAGCTTGTTGCAGACGAAACACTCTCTGCAGGCCATGCAAGAACCCTTTTGGGACTTGAAAACAAGGAAATGATCTATGAAGTAGCACTTACAGTGTCCGAAAAAGGCCTGAGCGTCCGCGAAACCGAAAAGCTTGTTAAAAAGCTTAACAAGCCTGTAAAGGAGGCCGAAGTGATCCCTGTTGCACATTATCACAGTGAGGTAGCTCTTTCCTTGAGCACTGTACTCGGAAGAAAAGTCAACATTGTAACCGCAAAGGGAACAGGGAAGACGGGCGGCAAGATCGAGTTTGAATTTTTTGATGACGACGATCTGCAGAAATTAGCTAAATTATTTGACAATTAAGTAAAAAACAGAGGAGAAATAATCATGATTGATATTCGTTTTTTGAGAGAAAACCCCGAAATTGTTAAACAGAACATTCGTAATAAATTCCAGGATGACAAGCTTCCGCTCGTTGATGAAGCCATTGAGCTTGATGCTGAAAGCCGCCGTATCAAGGGTCTTGCAGACTCTCTGCGTGCAGACCGCAACCGTTTTTCCAAGCAGATTGGCGGTCTGATGGCACAGGGCAAGCGTGAAGAAGCCGAAGAAATGAAGAAAAAGGTCACAGAACAGTCCGCTGCTTTGGCAGAAGCCGAAAAGCAGGAGGCAGAGCTGACCGAGAGATTGACCCGGATTATGATGGTTATTCCCAACATCATCGACCCCACCGTACCCATCGGCAAGGATGACAGCGAAAATGTGGAAGTGCAGAAATACGGCGAACCGCTTGTTCCCGATTTCGATGTACCTTATCACACCGATATTATGGAAAAATTCGACGGTATCGACATTGACGCTGCAGGCCGCGTTGCAGGTAACGGCTTCTATTATCTGATGGGTGATATTGCCCGTCTGCATTCTGCTGTCATCAGCTATGCAAGAGATTTCATGATTGACCGCGGCTTTACTTACTGTATTCCGCCTTTCATGATCCGCTCCAACGTTGTTACAGGCGTTATGAGCTTTGCCGAAATGGATGCCATGATGTACAAAATCGAGGGTGAAGACCTTTATCTCATCGGCACCAGCGAGCACTCCATGATCGGTAAATTCATCGACCAGATGATTCCCGAAAACACCCTTCCGCAGACCCTGACCAGTTATTCTCCCTGCTTCCGCAAGGAAAAAGGTGCACACGGCATCGAAGAACGCGGTGTTTATCGTATTCATCAGTTTGAAAAGCAGGAAATGATTGTCGTCTGCAAGCCCGAAGAAAGCCCGATGTGGTTCAACAAGCTGTGGCAGAACACCGTTGACCTGTTCCGTTCTCTCGATATTCCTGTGCGCACCCTTGAATGCTGCTCGGGTGACCTTGCTGATCTCAAGGTCAAGTCCATCGACGTCGAAGCATGGAGCCCCCGTCAGAAGAAGTATTTTGAAGTCGGTTCCTGCTCCAACCTCGGCGATGCACAGGCAAGAAGACTCAAAATGCGCGTCAAGGGCAAGGACGGCAACTACCTGCCGCACACCCTGAACAACACCGTTGTTGCTCCTCCCAGAATGCTCATTGCATTCCTTGAAAATAACCTCAATGCAGACGGCTCTGTCAATATCCCCGAAGCACTGCGTCCTTACATGGGCGGCAAGGACAAAATTGTCCCCTTTAAATAAAAACAAAAGGCAGGGCAGGGGATTTCTCTGTCCTGCTTGCACTATTTAGATAATTTATCATCATTTTCTTTAAGGATTAATATTATATGACTAAAATAATCAGCATCCTGCTAACCATTTGTATGCTGCTTTCTTTCTTTGTATCTTTTTCATCCGCATCATCTCCTGCTCCGGAGGAAAGCATTTCACCTTACGGCGATATAGATTTTGATAATTATATTACCGCAGCGGATGCAAGACTTGTTCTGCGTGCATCGGTGGGGCTTGAAGCATTTGATGACTTCACGGCATTTGTTGCAGACGTTAATTTTGATTCTGTTGTCAGTGCCGTTGATGCACGTTTTATTTTGCGTGTTTCTGTCGGTCTTGAATCGCCGTATATTGTTGACCCATATCACAAATGCAACTTCCGACAGGGAGATTACTATTGCACAGAATGCCGCAGTGTGGAGCCAAAGCTCTTTGCACCGTTTGTGAATAACTGGATTATAAAAAAAATACACACGCAACAGGATGGGCTGTATTATTATAATTTCGGTGAAGGCAATGTGGTTTACACGATCATGACAGACAACGGCAGCCCTTTGGAAATGTTTTTTGCCTGCTCCTATGTGGATGAAAATAACATA
>JAZOWJ010000351.1:0-3326 GCA_045659125.1 Acutalibacteraceae bacterium | reverse complement strand
CACGGCTGTCTGCTCTGTGTAATGTTTAACAGCATTCTGCATTTATTTATCATCTGTTTGCGTTCCGTCACCCTGCACGGGAATCACCTCACCCATGTAAGTCGGCTCGGGCTGCATGATGCACATGCCGAAATCCTTGACACGGGCAAGCACCTCGCGGACATCACGCATGAGCTGACCCGAATATTGGCGGTAATCACAGCTGACACCATATGCCTCGAGCCCTAATTGCTCTGCAATGTAGATGGCTCTGTACAGATGATACTGTTGGGTGACGATGATGATTTTTTCTGCCTGAAAAATTTTCTTGGCTCTGTACATGCTTTCGTAGGTCGAGAAGCCTGCATGGTCCATGAAAATATCCTCTGTGGGCACACCCTTGTCGAGTGCATAGCCCTTCATGGTGTTCACCTCATCGTAATCGTCCTGCCCGTGATCGCCACTCATCAGGAGTTTCGGGGCAACCCCGTTTTCATAAAGCGAAACACCTCGTCTGAGGCGGTCCTCGAGCATGTGGCTCGGTGTTCCGTCAGGTCTGACACCGCAGCCGAGCACAAGGATGCAATCCGCATCCGAAATGGATTTTGCCTCTTCTTCTGTTAAAATACGTTTATCTGCAAAGGTGCAAACACGGATGTTGACGGCTGCCGTGCCGATTGCAATGCAGGCAGACAAGCACAGGAAAACAATAACAGCAATGCGTAATTTTTTGCTTTTTAACATTTTTTATCACCGCAGCAACTATAGCAGGAGCATCTTTAATGCAACTGAAAAAACACAGCAGGATACACAAGGGCATCCTGCTGCGGAATGATTGAATATTATTCGTTTTCTGTTTCAATGCGCTCGTAGTAGCCGTCGGCGGCAATAAAGCAGAAGAACGGCTCAATGTCATCCAGTCCGACCGAGGTGCGAAGCAGAAGTCTTGCGTCGGCAGAGGTGATTTCACCGTTGCCGTCAAAGTCGGCAAGAATGGACTGCAGCATGTTCGGGCTGTCCAGCCCGACGGAATAACGCAGGGCTGCACGGGCATCCTCGGCAGTGATGATGTTGTTTCGGTCGGAGTCACCGCACTGATAAACCTTGCCGTCCGCAAGGGTCAGGGGGGCCGTGCTCTGTCGTTCGGTGGTCATGCACTCGCTGCACCAACGCATTTCGGTTCCTTCCTTGCCGAGTCCTGCATGAATTTCCGTGTACCACGGTGAGAAGTCATGTCCGCTTGCAGGCACAACGGTCTTGCCTTCCTCGGCACCGCAGTCGGGGCAATAGTAATATTCGCTCATACCCGTTTCGGTGCAGGTCGGCTTGACAGCTGAAACAAGATATTTATTCTGATGTCCGAGTGGGGGAATTTCGTTTCTGCCGATGGTCATGCCGCAATCGGGGCACGAAATGTGGGCGGATTCACCGGGCTCGGTGCAGGTCGGATTCTTGGCAGGGTATGCCGTTGCATTCTTGTGCTGCAGAGCAGGAATTGCCTCATAATTGGTTTTTTCACCGCAATCGGGGCACAGGTAATGTGCGCTGTAGCCGTCCTCGGTGCAGGTGGCTGCAAGTCCCTGCTGAAATTCCTTGTTTGCATGGTTGGTGGCAGGGTAGGTTTCCTTGCCGACACTTGTGTTGCAGTCGGGGCAGAATACATAGCGGTTGTTGCCGTCCTCGGTGCAGGTCGGATTCTTCGCACCGACGGTGTATTGGTTTTTGTGGTTGAGTGCAGGATGCACGGTCTTGCCGATTTCCTCGTTGCAGACTCCGCAAATGCTGTAGGCGGAATGTCCGTCTGCGGTGCAGGTTGCTGCAAGGGCTTCGTAATTCGTAAGCTCTCTGTGACCGAGCTTGGGAAGCACCACCTTGCCGATGTCCGCCATGCAGACCGTGCAGCATTCATAAGCCTCGTAGCCTGCCTCGGTGCAGGTGGGCGCCTTTGCAACAATTTCAACGGTGGACGGATGTCCCTGCGCTGTGTAAATCACCTTGCCGAAATCCTCACCGCAATCGGGGCAATGCTCGTATTCGTTGTGACCGTCCACAGTGCAGCTTGCCTGCTTTTCGGGAACGGTGTATTTGTTTATGTGTGCAAGCTTCGGAATCAGCACAAAGCCGAAATCCTCACCACAGTCCGGGCAATGCTCGTATTTGCCGTGACCGTCCTCATAGCAGGTGGCACCCTTTGCTTTGATCTGCTGCATATCGGGGTGGTTGGTGGCAGGAATATCGATGCGGTCAAGCGCCGTTTTGCAATCGTTGCAGTAGGTGTGAGTGTTGTAGCCTGCCTCGGTGCAGGTCGCTGCAAGGGCAGGCACGGACACGGTGCTGCGGTGACCTGTTGCCGCAATCTCCTCATAGCCGCTGACGCGGTTGCAGTCGGGGCAGTAAATGTGCTCATTGTAGCCCTTCTGCGTGCAGGTGGGAAGCTTTGCAGAAACGGTATATGCATTCTTGTGGTTGATGGCATAAATCACCGTTTTGCCAAGCTCTGCGGTACAGTCGGTGCACTTTTCGTAAGCGGTGTAGCCGTTTTCATAGCAGGTCGGCTCCTTACCCTCGTGGGCAACAAGGTGCAGGTGCTCACCTGCATCAAAGGTGCCGTAGGCAGTGCCGCAGACCTCGCAGACGGCCTTTGCCATGCAGGTTGCATTGCCGCCTGTGTGCGGCAGCTTTGTGTTATAGGCAATGACGGTGTCGGTCTGACCGCAAATGCTGCAGGTTGCCGTTTTTGTGCCGTCCAGTGTACAGGTGGAATCGTTGTTGAAAGTGTATTGTGCATAATCATGCGCACAGCCGATTGCTATTACGGCTACTGCAGGCTTGTAGCTGCGTGCAGTACCGTTAGCGGCAGCGGCTTCAATCAGCTCTGCATAAACAAGCGCTTCTCCCTGTGTGGTTCCTGCATTGAAGTAAAGAGTTGCAAGGGCTCCGTCCTTTTTGCAGTCAGCCACATTGCTCCATGTCAGTGTGATGCAGCCTGCGGATTTTTCTTCCGTGCATTCGGTTGCCATCAGCTTTTCATCATAGGTGAGCACATGCGTGAGCAGGGCAGGGTTAAAATACAGCTTCAGCTCCAGATTGGCAACACCGGGGTTGTTTTTCAGGCTGATTTTTACAGAGGTCTGACCGCCTGCCGTGGTGCTGTCGGCGGTTACAACGAATTGTGCATCGTAATCGGAAACGGAAAACAGAATCCTGTTGTTCTGCAAAAAATGACGCGCCGTACCGCTGCGGACATAAATGTTATTGCCCTGCACGATACCGTCGGCTGCCGTCAGACCGTCAATCTGTCCGTTCTCAAGGCGGATGCCGTCTTCATTGTAATACTGCAGTGTGTC